>JBBSKV010000018.1:0-12677 GCA_038255955.1 Propionibacteriales bacterium | reverse complement strand
GCTACCTACCGAACGGTTTTTTTCTGTCGATCGGTTCGATGGGTAGCAAAATTCGGGACATTGTCAGATCTTGGGGACGGCGCGGTCGATGATGGGTGCGAGGTCCAGGCCGGGCGGGAGCGTGCCGAACACGGTGCCCCAGTAGCCGTCGAGCCGCGAGGCGGCGAAGGCGTCGGCGACGGCCGGGTGGCCGAATCGCACCAGCAGGGAGCCCTGCAGGGCGAGCGCGATGTCTCCGACCACCGTGCGGGCCCGGGTCTCGAGCGTCTCGGGGTCCGCGAAGGCGCCCTTGAGGCTGGCCACGAAGGTGTCGAGGCGCTGATCGGCACCCGCGGCGACGTCCAGCTCCTCGAACAGCACCTCCAGCGTCTCGGGCTGACGGGCGACGGCACGCAGGGTGTCCAGCGCGGCGACATTGCCCGAGCCCTCCCAGATCGACATCAGGGGCGATTCGCGGAACAGCCGCGGCATGCCGGACTCCTCGATGAATCCGTTGCCCCCGAGGCACTCCAACGCCTCCGCCGCGTGCATCGGGGCGCGCTTGCACACGTAGTACTTGGAGGCTGCCAGGCCGATGCGACGCAGGGCTGCGGCCCGCTCATCACCGGCGAACGCCTGGTCGGTCAGGTCGGCCAGCCACAGCGCCACCGTGGTCGAGGCCTCCGCCTCGACCGCGAGGTCGGCCAGCACGTTGCGCATCAGCGGCTGGTCGATGAGGGCCTTGCCGAAGGCCGACCGGTGGGTGGCGTGGTGCGCCGCCTGCTGCACGCCGACGCGCATGCCGGAGGCCGAACCGAGCGTGCAGTCCAGTCGGGTCATGTTGACCATCTCGATGATGGTCTGGACGCCGCGGCCCTCGTCGCCCAGGCGCCAGCCGACCGCCTGGTCGTACTCGATCTCGCTGCTGGCGTTGGACCGATTGCCCAGCTTGTCCTTGAGCCGCTGCAGCGCGATGGCGTTGGGGGTGCCGTCGGGCAGGACGCGCGGCAGCACGAAGCAGGTGAGGCCGCCCGGCGCCTGCGCCAGGGTCAGCAGCACGTCGGACATCGGGGCCGAGGTGAACCACTTGTGCCCCACGATCCGGTAGCTGCCGTCGGCGTGCTCCTGGGCCGTGGTCGTGTTGGCCCGCACGTCCGAGCCGCCCTGCTTCTCGGTCATCGACATGCCAGCGATCAGGCCCTGCTTGGCGTCCGGCGCGGCGAACGACGGGTCGTAGCTGCGGTTGGTCAGCAGCGGCTCGTACTGGGCAGCGACGGTCGGATCGACCCGCAGCGCCGGCACTGCGGCGTACGTCATGGAGATGGGACACACGTGACCTGCGTCGGACTGCATCCAGGCGCTCAGGCCGGTGGCGCGGATCAGGTGGGCGTGCGGGTCGTCGGAGGCCCACACGGCGCCGTGCAGCCCGAAGCCCACCGCCGTCGTCATGAGCTCGTGGTACGCCGGGTCGTACTCGACCTGGTCGATCCGGTTGCCGTAGCGGTCGTGCGTGTGCAGCACCGGCTCGTGGCGCTCGGCGAGCTCACCCAGCTGCCGCACGTGTGCGGATCCGGCTGCCACGCCGATCTCGCGGATGCCATCGACAGCGTCGGTGGCGCCCACCCGCTCCAGCGCCTCCTGGTAAGGCGCATAGGCGGAGGCGTCGTCGTCGACGAGCGGAGGAACCTGGTTGGTCACGAGATGCGTGGAGGTCACGCTGCAGAGGTTACCCGCGGGTTCGGCGATCCCGAACCACTCAGGCCGAGAGTCAGAAGATGATCTCGCCGGACTTGCGCTTGGCGCGCAGCACGGCGATGGCCTCGGTGAGAAGCTCGGCTGCCTCGTCCTCGGAGCGGCGCTCCTTCACGTAGGCCAGGTGCGTCTTGTACGGCGCGGTCTTGGGCGCCGTCGGGCGATTCTTGGAGTCGACGCTGGCGGGCATGCCGCAGCGCGGGCAGTCCCAGGAGTCGGGCAGATCGGCCTCGAGGGCGAACTGCAGCTCCGTGATGTGGTCGTTGATGCAGAAGAACGTCAGGTGATGACGGGGCGCGGCCTCGCCGCGCTCGGCCTCGCCCATCGGCCCGGAGCCGATGCGGCTTCCGCGAATGGCACCTGCGGCCATCAGTTGCTCACCTTCAGCAGCAGCCCGAGGGCGAAGATGCAGACGACCCACACGGCAGCGATCCCGACCGTGATGCGGTCGAGGTTGCGCTCGGCCACCGACGAGCCGCCGAGCGAGCTGGAGATGCCGCCGCCGAACATGTCGGACAGGCCACCGCCGCGTCCCTTGTGCATGAGCACGAGGACGATCATCATCGAGCTGCTCAGCACGAGCAGGATGGAGAACACCAGAATCACGTCAGGCCTTCGATAGATCAGGCGCCGGACAGGTCCGGCATGTCATAGAACCGGGCCACGCCCGCGAACTCCTCCGCCTGGAGGCTGGCGCCTCCGACCAGTGCCCCGTCGACGTCCGACTTGGCCATGATCGAGGCGATGTTCGCGGCTTTGACCGATCCGCCATAAAGGATACGCATGTTGTCGGCCACTTCCGACGACCAGGTCTCCGCGACTCGCTCGCGGATCGCTGCACAGACCTCCTGCGCGTCGTCCGGCGTCGCGACCTCGCCGGTGCCGATGGCCCACACCGGCTCGTAGGCGATGACGACGGTGGCCAGCTGTTCGGCGGTCAGGCCGGCCAGCGATCCGTCGACCTGCGCGAGCGTGTACGCCACGTGCTCGCCGGACTGGCGGACCTCGAGGCCTTCACCCACGCACACGATCGGCGCCAGGCCGGCGTCGATGGCCTGGCGGGTTTTGGCGTTGACCAGCTGATCGGACTCCCCGTGGTACTCGCGGCGCTCGGAGTGCCCGACGACGACATAGCTGCAGCCCAGCTTGGCCAGCATGGCCGCCGTGATCTCACCGGTGTACGCCCCGCCGTCGTGCTCGGAGACGTCCTGGGCGCCATAGCCGATCTGCAGGCGATCGCCGTCCACGAGGGTCTGCACGCTGCGCAGATCGGTGAACGGCGGAACCACGACGACTTCGGCCCGGGCGTAGTCGTGCTTCTTGTCCTCGAGGGTCCAGGCCAGCTTCTGCACCAGGACCACCGCCTCCTGGTGGTTCAGGTTGGACTTCCAGTTGCCCGCCATCAACGGTGTGCGGGTCGAGCTCTTGGGTGTGGGCATCAGACGTCAGTCCCTTCCAGGATCGCGAGTCCGGGCAAGGTCTTGCCCTCGAGGTACTCCAGGCTGGCTCCGCCGCCGGTGGAGATGTGGCCGAAGGCGTCGTCGTCAAAGCCGAGCTGGCGGACGGCAGCCGCCGAGTCGCCCCCGCCGACCACGGAGAGGCCGGTCATCTCGGTGAGTGCCTGCGCCACGGCCTTGGTGCCGTCGGCGAACGACGCCATCTCGAACACGCCCATGGGTCCGTTCCAGAACACCGTGCGTGCGCCGCGGATGATCTTGGCGAACCGCTCGGCCGACTCCGGACCGATGTCGAGTCCCATCTGGTCGGCCGGCATCTGGTCGGCTGCCACGACGGTGGCGTCGGCATCGGCGAAGGCTGGTGCCACCACGATGTCGGTGGGCAGCACGATCTCGACGCCCTGCGCGGCGGCCCGTTCCACGTACTGGGTCGCGATGTCGAGCTGATCAGCCTCCAGCAGCGAGGTGCCGACCTCGAGGCCCTGGGCCTTGAGGAAGGTGAAGACCATGCCGCCACCGATCAGCAGCGCATCAGCCTTGTCGATCAGGTTGTCGATGACGCCGAGCTTGTCGGACACCTTGGACCCACCCAGCACGACCACGTAGGGGCGATCAGGACTCTCGGTGAGGCGCGTGAGCACCTCGACCTCGGCCTGCACCAGACCACCGACGGCGGCGGGCAGCCGCTCGGCGATGTCGTAGACGCTGGCCTGCTTGCGGTGCACGACCCCGAAGCCGTCGGACACGAAGACATCGCCCAGCTCGGCGAGCTGGTCGGCGAAGGCGGCACGCTCGGTGGCGTCCTTGCTGGTCTCTCCGGCGTTGAATCGCACGTTCTCCAGCAGGGCGACCTCGCCGTCGGCCAGTCCCGCGACGACCCGGTGCGCGTCCTCGCCGACCGTGTCGGACGCGAAGGCGACCGACTGGCCCAGCAGCTCGCTCAATCGAGCGGCCACCGGTCCCAGCGAGTACTTGGCCTCAGGAGCCCCGTCGGGGCGGCCGAGGTGGGCCATGACCACGACCCGTGCTCCGGCGGCGACCAGCTTCTGGATGGTCGGGACGCTGGCGCGCACCCGACCGTCGTCGGTGATCGTTCCACCGTCCAGCGGGACGTTGAGATCGCTGCGGACGAGCACGCGCTTGCCACGCAGCTCCCCCGTGTCAGCGCCGAGGTCGGAGACCGTCTTCACGTCAGAGCGACGCGCCGACGTGCACGACCAGGTCGGCGAGACGGTTGGAGTAGCCCCACTCGTTGTCGTACCAGCCGACGACCTTGACCTGGTCTCCGATGACCTTGGTCAGGCCCGAGTCGAAGATGCACGACGCCGGGTCCGTGACGATGTCGGAGGAGACGATCGGGTCCTCGGTGTAGACCAGGAAGCCCTTGAGGGCACCTTCGGCGGCCTCCTTGACGATCTGGTTGACCTCCTCGGCGGTGGTCTCGCGCGAGGCGGTGAAGGTCAGGTCCGTGGCCGAACCGGTCGGCACGGGGACCCGCAGCGCGTAGCCGTCGAGCTTGCCCTTGAGCTCGGGCAGCACCAGGCTCACGGCCTTGGCCGCACCGGTCGAGGTCGGGACGATGTTGATAGCGGCGGCGCGCGCACGGCGCAGGTCCGAGTGCGGCGCGTCCTGCAGGTTCTGGTCCTGCGTGTAGGCGTGGATCGTGGTCATCAGACCCTTCTCGATGCCGAGCGCGTCGTTGAGCACCTTGGCCATCGGAGCCAGGCAGTTGGTCGTGCACGAGGCGTTGGAGATGACCGTGTGCGCTGCCGGGTCGTACAGATCGTGGTTGACGCCCATCACGATCGTGACGTCCTCGTTCTTGGCCGGGGCCGAGATGATGACCTTCTTGGCGCCGCCGTCGATGTGGGCCTTGGCCTGGGTCGCATCGGTGAAGAAGCCCGTGGACTCCACCACGATGTCGACCCCCACGCCGGACCAGTCGAGCTTGGCCGGGTCGCGCTCGGCGAAGGCGACGATCTTCTGGTCGCCGACGAAGATGTGGCTGTCGTCGTGGGTGACGTCCGCATCGAGCCGGCCGAGGATCGAGTCGTACTTCAGCAGGTGGGCGAGCGACTTGTTGTCGGTCAGGTCGTTGACGGCCACGATCTCGATGTCGGCACCGGAGGCGCGAACCGCCCGGAAGAAGTTGCGGCCAATGCGGCCGAAGCCGTTGATTCCTACGCGAACGGTCACGGGGACTTCACTCCTGCGGTGGTCGGGTGGGTGACGTCGTCAACCCTACTCAGTGCCGTCGCCTACCGGCGAGTCACCTGCAGGACATCAGCCGTCGGAGAGGGCTTCCTCGCCCAGCGACGCCTCGGTGTCCGGGATGCCGAGCTCATCGGCCTTCTTGTCGGCCATGGCGAGCAGGCGTCGGATGCGCCCGGCGATGGCGTCCTTCGTCAGTGCGGGCTCGTGCAGCCGGCCGAGCTCCTCGAGGCTCGCCTGGCGGTGCTCGACGCGCAGCGTGCCGGCCATCTTGAGGTGGTCGGGGACCTCCTCGGCGAGGATCTCCAGGGCGCGCTGTGCACGCGCACCGGCGGCGACGGCCGCACGTGCCGAGCGGCGCAGGTTGGCATCATCGAAGTTGGCCAGCCGGTTGGCGGTGGCACGCACCTCGCGGCGCATGCGGCGTTCCTCCCAGGCCAGCAAGGACTCGTGGGCGCCGAGCCGGGTGAGCAGTGCACCGATGGCCTCGCCGTCGCGGATGACGACGCGGTCGACACCGCGCACCTCCTTGCCCTTGGCCGAGATGCCGAGGCGTCGGGCCGCGCCCACCATGGCCAGGGCCGCCTCGGGTCCGGGGCAGCTGACCTCCAGGGCCGAGGACCGGCCGGGCTCGGTCAGCGAGCCGTGGGCGAGGAAGGCCCCGCGCCACGCAGCGACGGCATCGCACGTGGAGCCGGCGACGACCTGGGGCGGGAGCCCACGCACCGGGCGGCCGGCGCCGTCGACCAGGCCGGTCTGACGAGCCAGCAGCTCGCCGTCCTTGGCCACCCGCACGATGTAGTGCGTCTCCTTGCGGATGCCGACGTTCTGGGCCACGACGATCTCGCTGTCGTGGCCGAAGATGTCGGCGATGTCGGTGCGCAACCGGCGCGCGGCCGCCCCGGTGTCGAGCTCGGCCTCGATGACGATGCGACCGGACACGATGTGCAGTCCGCCGGCGAAGCGCAGGACCGAGGCGACCTCAGCCTTGCGGCAGCACGCCTTCGTGACCTTGATGTTCGCGAGCTCTGCCTTGACCTGGGCCGTCATGGCCATCGACGAGCACCTCTGTTCATTGCGATTCGGCTCACCGAGTGAGCGTGCTGTGTGGATCTGGTGTGACGGTCACTCTATGCCTGCCGCATGACACCGGCGAAAGCGGCAGCCAGCCGAGCGGGGTCGTGCTGGTCCGAACCATGATCACGTGTCACTTCTGCCACGTGCAGGCGCGCACCGAGCCGTCTGGCCGACGCCTCGAGGGTGCCGCTGTCGTCGACCAACGATGGATCGGCGATGACGGCGTCGAGGGTCAGCTCGGGCGCGTGGGCTGCCAGCACCTCGAGGTGGTCAGTGGGGGTGAGTCCCTCGGTCTCGAGATCGGTGCCGCTCAGATTGAGCACGAGGGCGCGTCTGGCCGAGGTGGCCGTGAGTGCGTCGCGCAGGTCCGGCACGAGCAAGGTGGGCATCACGCTGGTGAACCACGACCCCGGCCCGATGACGACCCACTCGGCGTCGAGGACGGCCTGCACGGCCTCAGGGCATGCCGGAGGCTCGGCCGGCAGCAGGCGCACGCTGACGACCTGACCGTCGACCTTGGCGACCTGGACCTGGCCACGCACCTCGGTGAGCCGATCGGGCGCCGACGCCAGGTGGACGTCGGCCTCGATGTCGAGCGGCACCGCCGCCATGGGCAGCACCCGCCCCCGAGCACCGAGGAGCTCGCCGACGAGGTCGAGCCCTCGCACGTGATCGCCCAGCAGGTCCCAGATGGCGGTGATCAGCAGGTTGCCGACCGCGTGATTGTCCAGCGGACCCTGGGAATGGAACCGATGCTGCAGGATGTCGGCCCACGTGCGGCCCCACTCGTCGTCGCCGCACAACGCCGCGAGGGCCATGCGCAGGTCGCCAGGCGGGAGTCCGTCGAACTCCTCACGCAGCCGCCCTGACGATCCCCCGTTGTCAGCGACCGTCACGACCCCGGTCAGCTGAGTGGTGATGCGCCGCAGTGCCGCCAGGCTGGCCGCCAGCCCGTGGCCGCCACCGAGCGCCACCACGCGCTGGTCCCCCGGATCGCCGTCCTCGATCCGTGCTGGGCGACCGGTCATTCGCGCCCCATCATTCGCGCCCCAAATCGCGGTGAACGACCAACGTCTTGACGCCATTGAGCCGCAGCCGGTCGGCGAAGGCCTCGCCCATCGCCACGCTGCGGTGCCGCCCGCCGGTGCAGCCGAAGGCGATGGTCAAGAAGTGCTTGTCCTCGCGCAGGTAGCCATCGGTGAGCAACGAGACCAGGCCCTCGTACCGCTCCAGGAACTCTTCCGAACGCGGCTGGGCGCGCACGTACTCGCGAACCGGTTCGTCCAGACCGCTGAGCGGACGCAGCTCGTCCACCCAGAACGGATTGGGCAGGAAGCGCAGGTCGGCGACCATGTCGGCGTCGATCGGGACGCCGTACTTGAACCCGAAGGTGACCACCGAGGCGCGCAGGCCGCGGGTCTCGTCGTCGACGAAGGCCTCGCGGACCCGCTGGGTGAGCTGGTGGACGTTGAGGTTCGTGGTGTCGATGACCAGATCGGCGCGGCCGCGCAGCACCTGCAGCAAGGTGCGCTCGCGGGCGAAGCCGTCCATCAGCCGGCCTTCGAGGCTGAGCGGGTGCGGACGGCGGGCGGCCTCCTGGCGACGCACCAGGACCTCGTCGGACGCCTCGAGGAACAGGGTGCGCGAGGCGAAGCCGTCGCGGCGCAGCTGCTCGAGAGCATCGCTGAGACCGACGAAGAAGCCGCGTGATCGGGCGTCGACCACGACGGCCAGCCGGTCGATGTCATCGGTGCCCGCGACGGTGCGCACCGCAGCGCCGAGGACGTCGGGCGGGATGTTGTCGATGACGTAGTACCCGAGCTTCTCCAGCACCTTGGCCGCGGTTCCGCGGCCGGCCCCGGTCATGCCGGTGACCAGCACGAACTGCTCCAGCTTGCTCACGAATCCTCCATGATCTCGCCGGTGGCCGTGTTGACCGAGGGCGCGGGTGCTGAGGCGGTGAGTGCCGCCGCGATCGATTCTGCCGTAGTCCGACCGATCCCCGGAACCTGCTCGATCTCCTCGACCGATGCGGCCCGCATCTTCTTGACCGACCCGAACTGCTTCATCAGGGCCCGGCGACGCGTGGGGCCGAGCCCCGGAACGGGATCGAGCAGGCTGTCGACCATCGACTTGCTGCGCCGACCACGGTGGTGCGAGATGGCGAAACGGTGCGCCTCGTCGCGGAGGCGTTGCAGCAGGTAGAGGCCCTCGCTGGTGCGCGGCAGGATGACCGGGTCCTCGTCCTCGGGCAGCCACACCTCCTCGAGCCGCTTGGCCAGACCGACCAGGGCGATGTCCTCGATGCCCAGGGCCGTCATGGCCTGGTGGGCGGCGGCCACCTGCGGCGGGCCGCCGTCGACGACCACCAGTGCCGGCGCGTACGCGAATCGTCGTGGCCGGCCCGTCTCGGGATCGATGCCGCCACGCTCGTCCGCCTCGGACCCGTCCGCCTCGGCGCGAGCCTCGTCCGCGCGTGCCTTGAGCAGGCGCTCGAACCGGCGTGTGATGACCTCGTGCATGGCAGCGACGTCGTTCTGACCCTCGTGGCGCACCGTGAACCGCCGGTACTCGGACTTGCGCGGCAGGCCGTCCTCGAACACGACCATGGACGCCACGATCTCGGTGCCCTGCAGGTTGGAGATGTCGTAGCACTCGATGCGCAGCGGCGCCGTGGGCAGGTCGAGGGCCTCCTGGATCTCCTCCAGCGCCTTGCTGCGAGCCGTGAGGTCGCCCGAACGCTGCATCTTGTGCCGGACCATGGACTGCTTGGCGTTCTGCTCCACCGTGCCCATCAGAGCCTTCTTGTCGCCGCGCTGCGGTACCCGGATCTGCACGGGGCCGCCCCGGCGCTCGGCCAGCAGCTCGGCCACGATCTCGTGATCGGCGGGCAGTCGCGGCACCAGGACCTGACGCGGGATGGCGCTGGGCGCAGCGCCCTCGTAGAGGGTCATCAGGGCGCGCTGAACGAGCTCGGGGAAGGCGGCGTCGTCGGCCTTGTCGGCCACCCAGCCGCGTTGACCGCGAATGCGTCCACCGCGGACCGAGAAGATCTGCACGGCCACCTCGAGGGGGTCGTCGACGAAGCCGAGCACGTCGGCGTCGGTGCCGTCGCCGAGCACCACGGTCTGCTTCTCCAGCACCCGGTTGAGCGCGCCGAGGTCATCGCGCAGCTTGGCCGCCAGCTCGTACTCCTGGGCCTCGGACGCCTGGCGCATGCGCTTCTCGATGCGCTGGGTGAAGCCTGCGGTCTGGCCGCCCATGAAGGCCAGGAAGTCGTTGACGATGGCGCGGTGCTCATCAGCGTCGACGCGGCCGACGCAGGGGGCGGCGCACTTGCCGATGTCGCCGAGCAGGCAGGGTCGGCCGATGGCCTTGGAGCGGCGGAAGACTCCGGCCGCGCAGGAGCGCATGGGGAACACCCGCAGCAGGGTGTCGACGGTGTCGCGGATGGCCCAGGCGTGTCCGTAGGGGCCGAAGTACCGGACTCCCTTGCGCTGGGCGCCCCGCATGACGGTGACCCGCGGGTACTCCTCGCCCACCGTGACGGCCAGCCACGGGTAGGACTTGTCGTCGCGGTACTTGACGTTGAACCGCGGGTCGAACTCCTTGATCCACGAGTACTCCAGGGCCAGCGCCTCGACCTCGGTGTCGACGACGGTCCACTCGACCGACGCGGCCGTGGTGACCATCTGCTGCGTGCGGGGGTGCAGGTTGGTGACGTCCTGGAAGTACGAGCTGAGCCGCGGGCGCAGCGACTTGGCCTTGCCGACGTAGATGACCCGTCGCTCGGCGTCGCGGAACCGGTAGACGCCCGGTTGGGCCGGGATCTCCCCGGGTCTCGGCCGATAGCTGGCTGGATCCGCCATGACGTCAGTGTGACGATGCGGCAGCGCGGCGGCGTGGGATCAGGTGGGCGATCGCGACGACGATCGCGCCCCAGATCAGGCCGATGATCGCCGAGGCGACGGTGTTGACGAGCCATCCCAGCACGGCTCCCCCGGTGCTGACGGCGTCCGCCGCAGCCTCCTCGACGTGGTGGACCGCGTCGTAGACGACGTGCCAGCCGAGGTCGTCGACGCCCACCAGCAGGATGTGGCCGCCGACCCACAGCATGGCCGCGGTGCCGACCACCGAGATCACCGTGAGCAGGCGCGGCATGCCCTTGACCATGGCGTGTCCGACTCGCTGCGAGAACGTGGAGGCGCGCTCGGTCAGGGCGAGGCCCACGTCGTCCATCTTGACGATCAACGCCACGACGCCGTAGACCAGCGCGGTGATGGCGACCGCGACGACCAGCAGGATGACCGCGCGCGAGAGAAAGGGCTCGTCGGTGACCTCGTTGAGCGCGATGACCATGATCTCGCCGGAGAGGATGAAGTCGGTGCGGATGGCGCCCGACACCATGGTGCGTTCCTGCTCGGGGCCGATGGTCGTGACGGGCGCAGCCTGCTCGACCTCGCCGTGGTGGGGGCCGAACCGTTCCCAGATCTTCTCGGCGCCCTCGTAGCACAGATAGGTGCCGCCGAGCATGAGCAGTGGGGTGAGTAGCCACGGCAGGAACTGACTGAGCAGCAGCACGGCGGGAAGGATGAACACGATCTTGTTGCGCAGCGAGCCCGTGGCGATCTTGCGGATCATCGGCAGCTCGCGGTTGGCGTTCACGCCGTGCACGTACTGGGGGGTGACGGCGGTGTCATCGATCACCACACCAGTGGCCTTGACGCTGGCGCGCCCGGCGGCCGCGCCGACGTCGTCGACCGATGCGGCGGCCAACTTGGCGAGCGCCGCGACGTCGTCCAAAAGCGCTACGAGTCCACCAGCCATCAGCGGGCCACCTTTCGGCCGTCGGTCAGCAAGGGTTTGAGGAAGTGTCCAGTGTGGCTGCCCGCATTCTCCGCTATGTCCTCCGGGGTGCCTTCGGCCACCAACATTCCGCCACCGCTGCCGCCCTCGGGGCCCAGGTCGAGGACCCAGTCCGCGGTCTTGATGACGTCCAGATTGTGCTCGATGACGATGACGGAGTTGCCGGTGTCGACGATGCGTTGCAGCACGCCCAACAGCTTGCGGATGTCCTCGAAGTGCAGGCCCGTGGTGGGCTCGTCGAGCACGTAGACGGTGCGACCGGTGGAACGCTTCTGCAGCTCCGATGACAGCTTGACCCGCTGGGACTCGCCACCGGACAGCGTGGTGGCGGGCTGACCGAGGCGCACGTAGCCCAGGCCGACCTCGACCAGGGTGCGCAGGTGGCGCGCGATCACCGGGATGGCCTCGAAGAACTCGACGGCGTCCTCGATCGGCATGTCGAGGATCTCGGCGATGGTCTTGCCCTTGTAGTGCACCTCGAGCGTCTCGCGGTTGTAGCGGGCGCCGTGGCAGACCTCGCACGGCACGTAGACGTCGGGCAGGAAGTTCATCTCGATCTTGATCGTGCCGTCGCCGGAGCACGCTTCACACCGGCCGCCCTTGACGTTGAAGGAGAAGCGGCCCTGCTGATACCCCCGCATCTTGGCCTCGGGCGTCTGCGCGAACAGCTTGCGGACGTGGTCGAAGACGCCGGTGTAGGTGGCGGGGTTGGAGCGGGGGGTGCGGCCGATGGGCGACTGGTCGACGTGGATGACCTTGTCGACCAGCTCGAGACCGTCGATGGTGCGGTGGCGACCAGGGATGGTGCGGGAGTTGTAGATGGTGCGCGCCAGCTGGGTGTAGAGGATGTCATTGACCAGCGTGGACTTGCCCGAGCCGGACACGCCGGTGACGGCCACGAGCTGCCCGAGCGGGAACGTGACATCGATGTCGCGCAGGTTGTGCTCCTTGGCGCCGCGCACGACGAGGTCGCGACCCTTCTCCCGCGGACGCCGGACCTCGGGGATGGGGATGGCCTCGCGACCGGACAGGTACTTGCCGGTGATGGAGTCCTTGCTGGTGAGCAGATCCTCGACCGGACCGGACACGATGACCTGTCCTCCGTGCTCGCCCGCTCCCGGGCCGATGTCGACGGCCCAGTCGGCGGCGCGGATGGTGTCCTCGTCGTGCTCGACGACGATCAGGGTGTTGCCGAGGTCGCGCAGCCGGATCAAGGTCTCGATCAGGCGATGGTTGTCACGCTGGTGCAGGCCGATCGACGGCTCGTCGAGCACGTAGAGAACCCCGACCAGGCCAGCGCCGATCTGGGTGGCCAGGCGGATGCGCTGGGCCTCG
>JBBSKV010000017.1:0-12815 GCA_038255955.1 Propionibacteriales bacterium | reverse complement strand
GTTGCGGCCCGCGACCAGCAGGCTGGTCGGGACCGAGATGGTCCAGTCCAGCGAGCTGGTGTCGTCCGGAGCAGCGGTGGCCGACATCGATCCGTCCAGAGTGCCGGCCGGGAGGTTCTTGCGACCCACTTCGACACCGTTGACGTAGATCGCTGCGCCGTCGTCGGCGAGCGTGCGGATCGTGACGGTCGTGACGACGCCGGGGTCGTCGACGGTGAAGTCGCGACGCACGTAGAACGTGCCGGGGCGTTCGTCGAAGGACGAGACGGCGCGGGGGGTGCCCCAGCCGATCAGGGCCGTCGCCTCCGCCCAGGACGTGCCGGGGGCGTGCTTGGGGGATGCCCAGTCGTCCTCGACGCCGTCAGGACCGGGCGCCGTCGTGGACCAGGTGGCCCCGTCGGCAACCAGCACCGTCTGGACCGACTCGGCGTCGGGTTGCGGCGCCTGGCGAGCGGTCGCGTTCTGGGTGGGACCGCCGATCTTGACCACCGGCGTGGTGGCCGACCGGTTGCCGGCCGCATCCACGGCCCGGACGAAGTATCGGCCGGAGTAGGTGGCGAGCTTGTAGTTCTCGGTGGAGCTGGTGGTGTCGTTCGGATCCATGATCTGGATGACCCGGTTGTCCTTGAGCAGCTCGTACGAGGCGCCCGAGGAGGCCGACGTGTCCCAGCTGAACCACGCGTAGTTGCTGCCCGCGTTGTAGTGGGCAGTCAGATTCTTGGGAGCGGACGGAGCCGTGGTGTCGGCACGGGCGAATCGCACGAATCCGCCGGCCCATTCAGACTTGTCGTTGACCGTGACGATCGCCGTGTAGTCGCCACCGGACCACAGCGTGCCGTTCGAGGCGACTCGCACCGCCCACGGTCCCTCGCCGCTGCGGGTGCCGGAGGTCGGCGCGAATTGCGGCAGGTAGTCGCCGGTCGTGGCGTCCCACGCACCCACGTACCCGATGCGGTCGGCCTGGGTGAATCCCTCGACCGATCCGTTCTCGTAGGTCAGCGTGTCCGAGTAGTTCCAGTCGTTGCAGTGGCACGATCCGTACACGACTCCGCCGCCGCTGGTGATGGCCTGGATGTCCCCGCCCTTGCGGGTGAGATTGCCGCGCTGGAACGCGCGGTTAGAGGCCCGGTACTTCACCATGGAGTGCTGGCTGCCGCCAACCCACACCGAATCGCCGACGGCCCTGACGGCCTGCTGGTACTGGCTGCGCGGCAGGGTGGCGCTGAACTTCGGCGCCCAGGAGCGGAAGTTGGCGGTGGTCCCGGTGGTGAGGGCGACCGCACCCCGCTTCTTCACCGCGGCGCGGCCGTCCTTGCCGACGTAGCCGTAGGAGAATTCGCCAGCCGCGTAGAGCGTGGCCTTGTCCGGGGACAGCGACAGGTCGAGGACCTGTGATCGGGTGCCGTTCTTGCCGTTCGCCTGGGGCAGTCCCACCGCGAGGTTCGGTGCCCACGAGTAGGCGGCGCCGTCGGTCCCGCGCAGCCGCGCGATGTTGTACCGGCCCGACCAGCTGCGCTTCGCACCCCTCACCCGGTTGAAGGAGCCACCGACGTACAGATGGTTGCCCCGGACCAGCAGCGTCCGCACCCACAGCTTGGCACCCCGTTGGGTCTGGGCGAAGTCGGTGTTGAACCTGCTGTAGGTGCGACCCGAGGACGGACCGAGCACCACCAGGGAGCGCCGGGTTCTGCCATTGACCTGGGTGAATTGCCCGCCGACCGCCAGCCGACGATCGAGGACGGCGAGTGCCTTGACCTGGTTGTTGAGTCGGGGCCGGAAGCTGGATATCCAGGCTCCGGTGGTCGCGTTGAAGGCGGCCAGATAGCGCTGCGAGTACTCCTTGCCGGTGTCGTTGTTGCGCACCGTGGTGAAGTTGCCGCCCACGTACATGGTGTTGCCGATCTGCGTGAACGCCGACACCTCCGTGGCGTTGAAGTCGGTGCCGCCTGCCCCCAGCCCCTTGACCCCCCAGGTGTTGCGTTCGGCCTGCGAGCTGACGATGGGTCGGTTGGTCTCGGCCGGCAGACCGGCGTCGCCGATGGCGTCGAAGCTCATGCGCGCGCGCTCCAGGCGCGGGCGGACGTACATCTGGGTGAAGGGCGTCGCGAGCTTGCCGTCGCTGCGCGTCGAGTACAGATAGCTGTCCCCGGCTGAGGTGCCCGTCGGGCCGCCCGCGCCGTAGTTGAAGCCCCGGGCGAAGTGGTTGTCCGCCGTCGCGAAGGTGAAGCTGCGGTTGGCGTCGTCGCGGTTGGCGATGCGCAGGTCCGGCATCTCCTGCTCGGCCCGGGTGGAGGTGCCGTCGACCGAGTAGGAGGAGACGGCGTGCCGCGCGGCCAGCGCCCACGTCCATCGATCCCGATTCGCGAACGCGAAGCGCACCTCCTGCCAGGAAGTTCCGGACCTGTTGGCGGTGCGGCGCAGGCGGATTCCGTCGCTGAGCGAGTCGACTCGCGTGTTGTTCAGCAGCGCGTCGATGTCGTCGCCGGGCAGCTGCTTGGCGATCATGGTGCCATTGCGGCCGTCGATCGGCAGGTCCGTCATCCAGGTTCCGCTGCCGACCGTGCCGCCCCCGGCCTCGGTCCAGCGTTCGCGGCCGCGCGCCACCAACGCCCATCCTCCGCCGTTCGTGGTCTGGTCGCAGAAGATCTGGACGGGGGCCTGCATCGCCGGTGTCACGATCCAGTAGCGCCCGTCGCCGGCATCGGGATGGCGTTGCTTGATCTCCCAGCACGAGCCGGCTGCCGTGAGCGCCGACGTGCCGTCGAGCGCGGCGGAGTCGGCAGCCGAGGCAGGAGCGGGCGCCAGGAGCAACGACGCTCCCAGGGCGAGGACCGAGACTCGCGCTGCGCCACGCACCACCATGCAACTCCTTGGATCTCAGGGAACTTCAGGAGGTGAGAGGAGATGGGAGGTGCATCATGACGCTACCGTCGGCACATGGTTCGTCGCGATCGCCTGCTCGCCACGGACCAGCTGTCCCGGATCCATGATCGGATCGATGCCGGCACGGCGGACCGGGCCGATCTGAAGGCCGCGACGTGGCACTGGCTGACCCTGCTGTCGAATCGTGCGCCGGGCACCTCGGTGGAGGTGCGAGTCCCGCCGTACGCGGTCGTGCAGTGCGTCGCCGGCGCGAGGCACACGCGCGGCACCCCGCCGGCGGTGGTGGAGATGGACGCCCCGACGTGGATCGCCCTTGCCCGGGGACGGCTGAGCTGGGACGCGGCGACGTTGCGGGCGTCGGGCGAGCGATCGGACCTGTCCGGGCTGCTTCCGCTGGTCGATGCTCCTCCCACTGGCCGATGATGGGCCGGTCGATGCGGCGCGTCGGCGCGGGACTGGGATGACGGCTCTCTAGGCTGATCACTGCAGTACCAGTCAGGAGGCGTCATCATGGGCATCCCCGATCGTGTCTCACCAGATCTGAAGCTTCCCGAACGACGGCTGCTGCGTGGCCGAGATCGCCTGCAGGACTATGCGGGTGCATTCCTGCGTGGCGAGATCACGGCCGAGCAGTACGCCACCTCGACCCTGGCCGAGATCAATCGCCGGGCTCCGGTCGATCCCCTCCTGCCGTCCGGCGAGGACGACCCGACGGCCACTCCGCCGCCGGTGACCCACCTGGTTCACGAGGACCCGCCCAGGGCTCCGGTGATCATCCAGGCGCCTGCACCTCGCCTGGTCGATCGGGCCCGCTCGATCGTGCTGGCCCGAGCCTTCGTGAAGGGGCACCTGGACAGCGTCGACTTCCTGCGACGGATCAGGGACTGCTGAGTCGCAGTCGAGGCCATTCGGCACCGTCAATTGCGGCGTGTCAGATCTCACCGGACGCGCCCGCTGGACGCTATGGTGGGAGAGCGGCCCCGGTCCCACCCCTGGATGATCGGGGCCGCACCCATGCCCTCAGGTGCGCTCGACCAGGTCCGCGATGCGGGCCAGGGTCTTGGTCATGGCCTTGCCGGTCCCGTCGACCATCGAGCTGCGGGCGAGCAGGAAGCGCTGCTTGTCGCGCGTCAGGTCCCAGGTCTCGCGCACGACGGTCCCGCCGTCGACGGGCTCGAGCTCGTAGCGCCAGATGCGTCCGCCGACGAGGCCGCCGACGCCCGACGTCTGCCAGGCGATCCGGCGATCCTGCTCGAACTCGATGACCTCGTTGACCGTCGAGTAGCCGATGCCCATGTGCATCGACATGCCGAACTTCGATCCGAGGTGGAGGGGTTCGGGCCTGCCCTTGACGTCCCGGACCGTTCCGGACCCGTCGATCTCCTGGTGCTTGGACGCATCCGCGAGGTAGGCGAAGATCGCCTCGGGCGAAGCTGCGATGGTGCGTTCGACGGTGACAATATGAGTGGCCATGGGTCCATTCGACCGGTCCCACGCTCGCAGGGCAAGCCGAGCGACTCGCACCCACCGGTGCACCCCTACACTGGGATCGTGCCCCGCGGAGACGGACGACTCACCCACGAGATCGATCCCCAGGACGCCGGACCGCAGGATGCCTGCGGCGTGTTCGGCGTCTGGGCGCCCGGCGAGGAAGTTTCCAAGCTGACCTACTTCGGCCTCTACGCCCTGCAGCACCGCGGTCAGGAGTCGGCCGGCATCGCGGTCAGCAACGGACGACAGATCCTGGTGTACAAGGACATGGGCCTGGTGTCGCAGGTCTTCGACGAGTCGACGTTGGAGTCCCTCAAGGGCGAGATCGCCATCGGACATGCGCGCTACTCCACCACCGGTTCGAGCGTGTGGCACAACGCCCAGCCCACGTTCCGTCCCACGGCTTCGGGCTCGGTGGCGCTGGGCCACAACGGCAATCTGACCAACACCCACGAGCTGGCCGGCATCCTGGCCGATCGGCTCACCGACCAGGCGGCCGAGTCCGGCCGCGGCGAGACGGCCACCTCGGACACCGCGGTCATGGCCTCCCTGCTGGCCTCGTACCCGGACCGATCGGTCGAGGAGGCGGCGCTCGAGGTGCTGCCGCAGCTCCGGGGCGCGTTCTCGCTGGTGTTCATGGACGAGACCACGCTCTACGCGGCGCGCGATCCTCAAGGCATTCGACCGCTGGTGCTGGGGCGTCTCGAACGAGGCTGGGTCATCGCCAGCGAGACGGCGGCGCTCGACATCGTCGGCGCCTCGTTCGTGCGCGAGATCGAGCCGGGGGAGTTCGTCGCGATCGACGCGGCCGGCCTGCGCACCGAGCACTTCGCCAAGCCCGAGCCCAAGGGCTGCATCTTCGAGTACGTCTACCTCGCGCGGCCAGACACCACCATCGCGGGCCAGAAGGTCTTCTCCGTGCGCGCCGAGATCGGGCGCCGTCTGGCCCGGGAGTTCCCGGTCGACGCCGACCTGGTCATCCCGGTGCCGGAGTCGGGCACGCCCGCGGCCATCGGGTATGCCGAGGAGAGTGGCATCCCGTTCGGACACGGACTGGTCAAGAACTCCTACGTCGGCCGCACCTTCATCCAGCCGTCGCAGACCATTCGGCAGCTCGGCATCCGCCTAAAGCTCAACCCGCTGCGCGATGTCATCGCCGGCAAGCGACTCGTCGTGGTGGACGACTCCATCGTGCGCGGCAACACCCAGCGCGCGCTGGTGCGCATGCTGCACGAGTTCGGCGCCGCCGAGGTGCACGTGCGCATCTCCTCGCCCCCGGTCAAGTGGCCCTGCTTCTACGGCATCGACTTCGCCTCGCCGGCCGAGCTGATCGCCAACGGCATCTCGGTCGACGAGATCTGCCGGTCCATCGGGGCCGACTCCCTGGCCTACGTCACGCTCGACCAGCTCGTCGAAGCCACGAACCTGCCCAAGAACGATCTGTGCCGGGCCTGCTTCGACGGCATCTACCCGGTGGCGCTGCCCGAGGACGACGTGATTGGCAAGCACCTGCTCGAGGCGCCCACCACCGCCAACTCGCTCAAGGTCGTGCCATGACGGGTTCGTCGCCGATCGACTACGCAGCCGCCGGGGTCTCGGTCGCCGAGGGTGACCGTGCGGTCGAGCTGATGAAGCACTGGGTCGACAAGGCTCGCCGGCCCGAGGTCGTGGGCGGCATCGGTGGCTTCGCCGGCCTGTTCGACGCCTCCGCCCTCAAGGACTACACGCGTCCCCTGCTGGCCACCTCGGCCGACGGCGTCGGCACCAAGGTGCAGATCGCGCAGCGCATGGACGTGCACGACACCATCGGCTTCGACCTGGTGGGCATGCTGGTCGACGACCTGGTCGTCTGCGGCGCCGAGCCGCTGTTCATGACCGACTACATCGCCTGCGGCAAGGTCGTGCCCGAGCGCATCGCCGACATCGTCAAGGGAATCGCGCAGGCCTGCGCCGAGGCCGGTACCGCACTTCTGGGCGGCGAGACCGCCGAGCACCCCGGACTGCTGGGCGTCGACGAGTACGACATCGCGGGCTCCACCACCGGCGTGGTCGAGGCCGACCGCCTGCTCGGCCCCGAGCGGGTGCGCGCGGGCGACGTCGTCATCGCGATGGCCGCCAGCGGTCTGCACTCCAACGGCTACTCACTGGTGCGTCACGTGTTCTTCGGTCAGGCGGGCTGGTCCCTGGACCGGCAGGTGCCCGAGTTCTCCAGCACGCTCGGCGAGGAGCTGCTGATCCCGACCCGGCTGTACACGCTGCCGTGCCTGGCGCTCGCCGATGGCGTCGACGTGCACGCCATGTCGCACATCACCGGCGGCGGGTTGGCCGCCAACCTCGCGCGCGTCGTGCCCGACACCGTGTCGGTCGTCGTCGACCGCTCCACCTGGTCTCCGCAACCCATCTTCGGCCTGGTCGGCCAGCTGGGCGGGGTCGAGCGGCCGGCACTGGAGCAGGCCCTGAACATGGGTGTCGGCATGATCGCGCTGGTGGCGCAGGACGCTGCCGAGGCTGCAGTCGGACTGTTGGCCGAGCACGGCGTCGATGCCTGGATTGCCGGACAGGTCGGTGCTGCGGGCACCCACGGCGCCGGCGGCACGGTGACGATGGTCAACGACCACCCCTGAACTGCCTGAAACGCCGTGCCGTCCACACCCTGCCGGGGGGTCGGCGCGAGATTCGTGCATCCTTTGGGTACGCTGGGGGAACGAATTGACTGACTAGTTCTGCGAGGGGGTCGAACCTTATGGGTCGCGGCCGTGCGAAAGCCAAACAGACCAAAGTTGCGCGCGACTTGAAGTACCGGACTCCAGACACCGACTTCAACACTCTGCAGCGCGAACTCCATGGCGAGTCGGGCGAACCGATTCCCGAGCAGTATCGAGATCTCGATCGCGAAGGTCCAGCTGCCAGTTGAGTTTGGTCACGACGTACGACTGAGCTCAACCAGTCGATCGTCGACCATCTCACCTCGGTCAGTCCTGTCACTGCGCGGTGCGCAGCGCTGAGGCATGCTCGTTGAGGTGGCGTTGTGCACCCAAGCCGCCGAGCGCCGAGTCAAGGTTGGCACGGAGCGGTAGCGGCTCATTATGCTCCGGTGAATCTGAAGAATTCGCTTGTGTCACAGCGAAAATTGCTTGTCATCGAACACGCGTTCGAGTAGAATTGATGCATGACTTCCGTAGACACGATTGAGGTGCTGCGCCAGACCGCGCAGGCACTCAGGGTCGGCGACGTGCGGGATTCCTTGCGTGAGGTGCAGCGCGCCCAGGATGTCCTCGATGGCGTGAAGGCCGAGCTGCTTGTGCAGCTGCGGGCCCAGAATCTGTTCGAGCTCGATGGTGCGTCGACTGCGAAGTCGTGGATGCGCAGCGAGCTGCGGCTCAGTTCTGGGGATGCGTCGAAGCTCACCCGGTGTGGAGACACGCTCTACCGGCTCCCCGCTGTGGCCGGCGCCGTGCGGGCAGGACAGATCAGGCTCGAGCACGTGAATGTGTTCGCCTACGGCCTCAAGCACATCGGCGACGACATCATCACCGATTCGATCGAGTGGCTGTTGGGGCTGGCCAAGACGGCCGAGCCCGGTGAGCTGTTCGCGGTGATGAAGCAGCTGCGCGACGCGGTGTATCCCGATGAGCTGGACGAGCAGTGGGCCAAGGGTGCCGACAAGGCGCACTTCAGCGTCGAACCCGTCCCGTTGGGGTATCACGTGTCGGGTTTCCTCCCGACCGAGATCGGTGCCAAGCTCCGCGCCGTTCTCGACTCGTTGGCCGCACCCAAGGGCGAGGACGACACACGGTCCAAGGACCAGCGCAATGTCGATGCTGTTGACGAGCTGGCCTCGTCGTTCCTGGAGTCCGGCCTGCCGTCGGACAAGGGCATCCGCCCCCACCTGTCAGTCCGGGTCGACGCCGAGACCCTCGACGGTCAGCCAGGCGAACCGGCCACCCTGGATGGCTTCGGACCCATCGGAGCTCAGCTGCTCGACCTGCTGGCCTGCACCGCAGACGTCACCCCGATCCTCACCCGTCAAGGTTTCGTGAAGGGCCCGGTCGTCCTCAACGTGGGACGCAGCCAGAGGCTGGCCACCCTCAAGCAGCGCCGAGCGGTGCTGGCCAGGCAGGAAGGCCGATGCGCCGCACCTGGTTGCCGCAACACCCACCTCGAAATTCACCACGTCATTTGGTGGTCCAGAGGTGGGCCGACGGATCTCGAGAACCTGATCGGACTCTGCACTCGATGTCACCACCTGGTCCACCGCGAGCTGCTGAACATTGCCGCGGCTGGCGAAGGAACATTCACCTTCACCACTCACGCTGGCCGTCGGCTCCGTCAGCGCCAGCGACGACGCATCAAGATCGTGTCCGCCTCCCCGCCGCTGGCAGGCGTCGCGTAGTAGATCGCCGGATCAGCGGGGCAGGTACACCTGGCGCAGGCGACCCACGTCGCGCATGCGCTGCTCGGCGACACGATCGGCGGCGATCGAGGGCGGCACGCCTTGCTCGGCAGCGTGCGTGAGCACTTCGAGCGTGGTGTCGTAGATCTTCGTGGCCTGCGACTTGGCTCGGTCGAAGTCGAACCCGGACGGGTCCAGCTCGTCGGCGACCTGCATCACGCCGCCGGCGTTGACGCAGTAGTCGGGCGCGTAGACGATCCCGCGCTCCTCGAGCCGCTTCTCGATGCCGTCGTGAGCCAGCTGGTTGTTGGCCGCGCCGCACACGATCTTGGCCTCGAGCACCTCGACGACCTCGTCGTCGAGTGCGCCCCCGAGGGCGCACGGGGCGTAGACGTCGAGCGGCTCGCGCACCAGGGCGGCGACGTCGTCGACCACCCGCAGCTGCGGGAACTCGGCGGTCAGGGCCTCGACGGCCGGGGGCCACGGATCGGTGATGACGACGGTGGCGCCGTCCTCGATCAGGTGGCGGGTCAGGTGCTTGCCGACCTTGCCCACTCCGGCGACGCCGACGGTCCGACCGGCGAGGGTCGGTTCGCCCCACACGTGCTGGGCCGAGGCCCGCATGCCCTGGAAGACGCCGAAGGCCGTGAGGACAGAGGAGTCGCCGGCGCCGCCGTGCTCGACCGTGCGGCCCGTGACGAAGTCGCACTCGCGACCGATCAGATCCATGTCGGGGCTGAAGGTGCCGACGTCGCACGCGGTGAAGTAGCGGCCGTTGAGGCTCTGCACGAACCGGCCGTAGGCACGCAGCAGGGCCTCGGACTTGATCTCGTTCGGGTCACCGATGATGACGGCCTTGCCGCCACCGAGATCGAGGCCAGCGAGGGCGTTCTTGTACGCCATGCCCTGGGAGAGGTTGAGGACGTCGGCGAGGGCATCGGCCTCCGAGGCGTACGGAAAGAACCGCGTTCCGCCGAGCGCCGGGCCGAGGGCCGTGGAGTAGATGGCGATGATCGCCTTGAGTCCACTGGCCTGGTCGTGGCAGAAGACGACTTGCTCGTGGTGGGTGCCGAAGGCTGACGGTGTCTGAGGGTTCACGGTGGTGCTCTCTGGTGGTCGGGTGACGAACCGGCGATGATGGGCCGCTTCAACGGGCGAGCCACGGGGTGATGTGACTCACGTCGATCCTAACGCCGAGAGTCAGGATCGGGCGCGACGGGCCAGCCGGGCGTCCATGCGGCGGAACAGGGGAGCCGAGGCCTTGGTGAGGACGCCGGGCAGCACGGACATGCCCAGCTGGCTGGCTGCGCCCTGCAGGCTCGTCACCCGCGTCGGTCGCTGCGTCACTGCCTTGACCAGCCAGGTGCCGGCCACGTCGGCGGACAGCATGGGCATGGCCGAGTAGATGGACGTGGCGCCGGACATCTCGGTGCGCACCATCGGGAAGTACACGATCGTGGTCGTGATGCCGTCATGGCCGAGCTCGGCCAGCAGGGAGCGGGCGTACGACTCCAGCGCGCTCTTGCTGGCCAGATAGGCCGAGAACAGTGGGATGGGTAGCTGGGTCGACATGGTCGAGGAGAACGTCACGTGCCCGTGGCCCTGGGCGAGGAAGCGCGGCAGCAGCAGGCTGGTCAGGCGCACCGCGGCGAAGTAGTTGACCGCCATCACCCGCTCGTGGTCGTGCAGCCGGTCCAGCGACTCGCGGATGGGCCGTCGGATCGATCGGCCGGCATTGTTGACCAGGACGTCGATGACCGGGTGATCGGCCAGGAGCTGGGCCGCGACGGCTGCGCTGTCGTCGGGGTCGGTGAGGTCGACCGGGTAGGTGTGAGCGGTGCCGCCGGCTGCGAGGATCTCGGCGCGCAGCGCCTCCAGCTCGTCGGCGCGGCGGGCCAGCAGACACACCGTCGCGCCCCGACCTGCCAGCTGACGAGCAGCACTGGCGCCGATGCCGCTGGAGGAGCCGGTGATGACGACGGTGCGACCGGTGAGGAGGCTCATCGGCGCGCCCCGACGTCGAACAGGGCAGAGATCAGCCGGACGCACCGGTGCAGCATCTGCTCGGACGACTCCTGCGGGTGGTCGACCCACCACGCCATCAGCGAGTCGACGATGCCGAGCCACACGTGGGTCATGGCGTCGACGTCGAGGGCGTCGGTCACGCCGCTGACGGCCAGCATCTCGCTCACGCCCTCCTGGGCCAGCTTGTGGATCCGCGCGGTGTACGACGCGGTGGCCTCCGCGATGGGCCCGGTGGTGGGAGCCGTGGGGTCGATCACGATGCGCCACAGGTGACGCTGCTGCTCCAGCAGGTCGAACATCGCGGCGAGCGTGTTGATGCCGCGCTGGATGCCGACGGCGTCGTGCCGGGCCACCCGCTCGATCTCCTCTGCCAGCAGGCTGCCGGCCCGCTCGATGCAGGCGAGGAACAGTCCATCCTTGGAGCCGAAGTAGTTGTAGACCAGCGGCTTGGAGATGCCGGAACGGTCCGCGACGTCGGCCACCGAGGTGGCGGCGTATCCGTCGGTGCCGAAGGCGACCGAGGCGACGTCCAGGATCTGGGTCTCGCGATCGAGTCGGGGGACACCCTTGGTTCCGGCGTTGGATCGGGCCATGGCCAAACCCTATCCGACTGACTGACCATGTGGTAACTTACCCGCAGGTCATATCGGGGTCGATGGTCAGGAGGACCGCATGGACGAGGTGCTCGATCCGCTGAAGAACCCGATCACCTACGCGGCGCCGTTCTTCGTGCTGACGATCTTGGTCGAGCTCGGAGCTCTGCGGTGGCTCGATCACGACGACACCACCACCGGCTACGCCTTCAAGGACGCGCGCGCCTCGATCTCGATGGGCGTCGGCTCGGTGTTCTTCCTGACCGTCTTCAAGGTCGCGACGTTCTTCGCCTTCATCGCGATCTACACCTACCTGGCTCCGTGGCACCTGCCCACCAACACCTGGTGGTACTGGGTGCTGGTCATGATCGGCCTCGACCTCGGCTACTACTGGCACCATCGCTTCTGCCACCGCGTGCGGGTGGGGTGGGCCGGGCACCAGGCCCATCACTCCAGCGAGTTCATGAACTTCGGAACCGCGCTGCGGCAGAAGTGGAACCCGTGGTTCGAGTTCTTCTTCTGGTTGCCGCTGCCTCTGCTGGGCTTCGCTCCATGGACGATCTACGTGGCGTTCGGCGTCAACCTGATCTACCAGTTCTACGTGCACACCGAGCTGGTCGACCGGATGTGGCGTCCGATCGAGTTCGTCTTCAACACGCCATCGCACCACCGCGTTCACCACGGCAGCGATCCGGAGTACCTCGACAAGAACTACGGCGGCATCCTGATCATCTGGGACCGCATGTTCGGCACCTTCGCGCGCGAGGAGCACCGGCCGACCTATGGGCTGACGCACCAGGTGGACACCTACAACCTGTTGCGACTCCAGTACGGCGACTACGTCCAGATGGTGCGCGACGTGCGCCGAACCCCTGCCCTGCGCAGCAAGCTGGGCTACGTGTTCGGGCCGCCCGGCTGGGAGCCGCGGACCGAGCACGAGGAGCACCCGGTCCTGCCTCGGCGGTGACCCCGGACCGGTGGTTCCGAGCAGTTCACCGCCCGCAACCGGGCAAGGTGCGTATCGTGAGACGGGCACCGTCACCCGAAAGGTCCATGTGGAAGCGCTCGGAAACTGGTTCACCTATGTCCAAGACAACTTCGAATTCATCTTGGAGGCGACGCTCGATCACGCCCGCATCACGCTGATCGTCGTTCTCTCCGCCACCGTCTTCTCGGTGCTGCTGGGTGTCATCATCCACCGTCGTCCCGTGGCCCGCGTGGTCGCGCTGACGATCTCGGGAATCCTGCTGACGATCCCGTCGCTGGCGATGTTCGCCCTGTTCATCCCGCTGTTCGGCATCGGCAACCCGCCCGCGATGGTCGCGCTGTTCCTGTACGCGATCCTGCCGATCCTGCGCAACACCGTCACCGGGCTCGACTCCGTGCCGCCCGCCGTCGTGGAGTCCGCCAAGGGGATGGGCATGAGCTCG
>JBBSKV010000016.1:0-12899 GCA_038255955.1 Propionibacteriales bacterium | reverse complement strand
CACCTGACCCCGGAGGAACGACGCGGCGAGGCCATGGGCTGGCACGGCTCCTCGTTCACGGCCGGTGCCGCGATCGGCGCACCCGTCATCGGGCTCTCGATCGACCACGTGGGACCCGGGGCCGGCTTCGCGCTGGGTGGGTTGATCGCCACTGGCATCGCCATCTTCTGCCTGGCGGGCCAGCTCATCCCCGGATTCGGTGCGGACAGCGAGACCACCTGACGGGAGCCTTGGGCGCGATCTCGGTGTCGTGCGGCCGCGACCCGGCTGGTCGACAATCAAGGAGTGACCTCGCGACGCCTGCACCTGGTGATGCCGCACCAGCTGTTCGAGTCGCACCTCGAGGCCGAGCCCGGCACCACCTTCGCGCTGGTGGAGCACGATCTGATGTTCCGCCAGTACCGGTTCCACGTCCAGAAGCTGGTGCTGCACCGTGCCAGCATGCGTCGGTTCGCCGGCCGGCTGCGCGAACGCGGTTTCGACGTCGAGCAGATCGACACCGACGGCCGCACGACCAGCCGGGCCTCCATCACTCGCCTCGTGCAACGGATCTCGCCGGACCGCGTCACCGTTTACGACGTCGTCGACGACTGGCTGGCCAGGGATCTGACCGCTGCGGTCGCCGACGCGGGTCTGACCCTGCGGGCCGAGGACGTGCTGGAGACGCCGAACTTCCTGACGACCCGGGCGCAGATCGCCGACTTCTTCGATGGCTCGTCCGCCCGCATGCAGCACTTCTACATCTCGCAGCGACGCCGCCTCGACGTGCTCGTCACCGACTCCGGCTCCCCCGTGGGTGGCCGCTGGTCCTTCGACGACCAGAACCGCAAGAAGCTGCCGCGGGGTCACCCCGTTCCCGAACCGCAGGTCCCTGAGCGGCACCCCGAGGTCGACGCCGCCATCGCGTGGGTCAAGCAGGCATTTCCCGACAATCCCGGGACGCCCGATGCCTTCGCGTGGCCTACCTCGCACCGGGAGGCCGAAGCGGCCTTCGAACAGTTCCTCGAGCAACGTCTCGCCGAGTTCGGTCCGTACGAGGACGCCCTGAGCACCGAGCAGCCGTGGGTGTTTCACTCGCTGCTGACGCCACCGCTCAACATCGGACTCATCTCACCCCGGCGCGTCCTGCGTCGTGTTCTCGAGGTGGGCGATCGCAACGACGTGCCGCTGGCATCGCTCGAGGGATTCGTGCGTCAGCTGATCGGGTGGCGCGAGTACATGCGCGCCACCTACGTCACCCAGGGGCGCCGGATGCGTGGCGGCAACGCGTTGCGCCATGCCCGTCCTCTCGATGCCGGGTGGTGGACCGCCTCGACCGGCCTAGCGCCCGTCGACCACGTCATCGAGCGGGTGCTGGAGCACGGGTGGGCGCACCACATCGAGCGCCTCATGGTGCTGGGCAATGCCATGTGCCTGCTGCGGGTCGAGCCGGACGCCGTCCACGAGTGGTTCATGGAGATGTTCGTCGACGCCTACGACTGGGTCATGGTGCCCAACACCTACGCGATGTCCCAGTTCGCCGCGGGCGACGCGATCACGACCAAGCCGTACGTCTCCGGCTCCAACTACCTGCGCACGATGAGCGACTACGCACGACAGGACTGGGGCGACTGGCAGCAGGACTGGGACGCGCTCTACTGGACCTTCGTGCGCGATCACCAGGACGTGTTCGCCTCGAATCCACGCTCCCGGATGATGTCCACGATGTACGAACGCCTCGACCCGGCCACCAAGGCCGCCCACACGCGGCGCGCCGCCGCCTGGCTGGGCTGAAGCCACAACGCCCCGGCGGTTGCCCCGCTCCACATCGGGTACGTGCGGTCGAAGTGGGGACGCCCGAGTTCCTCGGTAGCGAAGGAGATCCAGATGAAGGCAGTGACATGGCACGGCCGGCGAGACGTCCGCGTGGACGAGGTTCCGGACCCGGTCCTGCAACAGCCCAACGACGCGATCGTGCGGATCACCTCGAGCGGCTTGTGCGGCTCTGACCTGCACCTGTACGAGACTCTCGGTCCGTTCATGGGCGAGGGCGACATCCTCGGACACGAGCCGATGGGGATCGTGGAGGAGGTGGGCACCGAGGTCGGCGACCTCAAGATCGGCGACCGCGTCGTCCTGCCCTTCCAGATCTGCTGTGGCCACTGCTGGATGTGCACGCAGGGTCTGCACACCCAGTGCGAGACCACTCAGGTCCGTGACCAGGGCATGGGTGCGGCGCTGTTCGGATTCAGCAAGCTGTACGGCGAGGTTCCCGGCGGCCAGGCCGAGTTCCTGCGCGTGCCGGAGGCGCAGTTCATGCCGATCAAGGTGCCCGAGGGCCCGCCGGACGAGCGATTCCTGTTCCTCTCCGACGTGCTGCCCACCGCATGGCAGTCGGTCGTGTACGCCGATGTTCCCGACGGCGGTTCGCTGCTGGTCCTGGGGCTCGGCCCGATCGGGGAGATGGCGTGTCGCATCGCCCTGCTCCAGGGCAAGCGCGTCATCGCGGTGGACCTGGTGCCGGAGCGTCTGGAGCGCGCCCGCGCGCGCGGGGTCGAGGTCATCAACCTGCTGGAGGTCGACGACGTCGGTGAGCAGGTGCGCTCGATGACCCAGGGCCGCGGCACCGATGCGGTCGTCGATGCCGTCGGCATGGAAGCGCACGGATCGCCGGTCGCCGAGGTGGGCCAGCGCATCTTCAACGCGCTGCCGAAACGGATCGTCGCGCCGCTGATGAGCAAGGTCGGCATCGACCGCATGTCCGCGATCTACACCGCCATCGACGCCGTGCGCCGCGGCGGCACCGTCTCGCTGATCGGGGTGTACGGCGGTCAGAGCGATCCGATGCCGATGCTGACGATGTTCGACAAGCAGCTGCAGTTCCGGATGGGTCAGGCGAACATCAAGCGGTGGGTGGACGACATCATGCCGCTGCTCGTCGACGATTCTGACCCGCTCGGCACCGAGGACTTCGTGACTCACCAGGTGCCACTGACGGAAGCGCCCGCAGCCTACGAGAAGTTCCAGAAGAAGACCGACGGCGCCGTGAAGGTCGTCTTCAAGCCCTGACAAGAGTCCCGCTATGGGCCCGTTCCCGCTGGGACTGACGTTCTGACCTCGACACGCTGGCGTGTCGGGTCAGAACGTCAGGCTCAGCGGGAACCGAGGTCGAGGAAGCCGTCGAGGACGAGTTCGCGGACGGCGGGGAGGTGAGTGATGCGCAGGTCGTCGCGGCCCAGCAGCGAACCGATCGCGTCGAGGATCTGACCGACCGAGAGGTCGCCGTCGCAGGCGCCCACCAGCGCGGCCTCGACGGTGTCGACCTGGCGGGTGCGTCGCACACCCTGCTGCAGCTGGAGCAGGACCTGCTCGGGGTCCTCGGCACCCACGCGCCCCCGGGTCTGCTGCACCTGCGCGGGCGAGGCGTGCAGGTGCTGAGCCAGCAGGTCGTCGTTGCTCACGTGCCGCAGCTCGTCGACGACCCGGCCCCAGCGCGCCACCGTCGGGCCCACCGGTGGGGCGATCTCACCGGCCCACTCCTCCAGCCGCAGCGTCGGCGTCGCTTCCGTGCGTCGCAGGGAGAGCCACCCGAAGCCGACCCCCGTGATGCCCTCGGAGTCGAACCAGCCCAGCCATTCGTCGTAGCGCCGGGTGTGCTCCGGGCCGGCGGCGACGCCGGCATCCGAGAGCCACATCTCGACGTACTCGGCGGGGTCCACCTGCTCGCGCTGCAACACCCAGGCATCGAGATCGCGTCCGTCCAGCCAGGCCGCGACGTCGTCGGTCCAGTCCGATCCGGACCGGTGGGCCCAGTTGGCGAGGATCTGGCACCAGCCACCGGGATTGAGGTGGTCGGACGCCCGCTCCACCAGGTGGCGGACGACGGCGTCACCGGGCATCCCGGAGTCGCGGTAGACCAGGACCTCGCTGCCCGGAGGTGAGATCACGAACGGGGGGTTGGTGGCGATCAGGTCGAACCGCTCGTCGGCCACGGGATCGAACAGGCTGCCGTCGCGCACGTCCACCTCGACCTCGTTCAGCGCTGCGGTCAGACGCGCCATGGCCAGCGCCCGCGGGTTGACGTCGGTGGCGACCACGCGGCGCGCGTGCTGGGCCAGGTGAAGCGCCTGCACACCACAACCGGTGCCGAGGTCGAGTGCCGAGTCGACGTCGTCACGAATGACCAGCTGGGCCAGGCTCGACGAGGCCTCGCTGATCCCGAGGACGTGCTGGGGATCCATCGCGGACACCGCCTGGCCGAGTCCGGGGGTCGCGTCGCAGACGACCCACCAGTCGTGGTCCTCGTCGCCGTAGGGGCGCAGGTCGACCAGCGCCCGCACGTGTCCACCTGATGCGGCCAGCAGACCGGCCGACACGAGGGGGTCCACCAGACCGGGCAAGGCCCGGTCGGCGGCCTCGGCGGGCACCTCCACCTGGAGCGTGAACAGTCGCACCAGCGTGGCCAGCGCTGAGCCGTCGCGGGTGGCTCGCAGGGCCGGCACCACCTGGTTGCGGCCGAGCGCGCGGTGCGCCTGGTCGCCCAGGACCGCGTACGTGGCGTCGGCGGTGAAGTCGGCGGCAGCCAGGGCGGCGCGCAGCCTGTCGGTGGTCTCGTTGTCCAGCATCCGCCCACCTTCCCACGCAGACGACACGGGCCCGCCCATCCTCAGGATGAGCGGGCCCGTGCGACATGACGTCAGCTGGTGGTGACCTCCACCGGAACCTCTTCGTCGTAGCCGGCCTCCAGCGCGATCGGACGACGCTTGGAGATGTAGACGGCCGCCGCGATGATCGCCACGGAGACGCCGGCGATGGCGTACCGGGTGACGGCGCTCTCGTCGGCACCGTACGCGTACTTGATGATCAACGGCGTGGCCAGCAGCGCCACCAGGTTCATCACCTTGAGCAGCGGGTTGATGGCCGGGCCGGCGGTGTCCTTGAACGGGTCGCCGACGGTGTCGCCGATGATCGTGGCCTCGTGGGCCAGCGATCCCTTGCCACCGTGGTTGCCGTCCTCGACCAGCTTCTTGGCGTTGTCCCACGCACCACCTGCGTTGGCGAGGAACACCGCCATCAGCAGACCGGTACCGATCGCACCGGCGAGGAACGCGCCGAGCGAGCCGATGCCGAGACCGAAGCCGACGGCGATCGGGGCGAAGATGGCCAGGATGCCCGGCGTGGCCAGCTCGCGCAGCGAATCGCGCGTGCAGATGTCCACGACCTTGCCGTACTCGGGACGGCCGGTGCCCTCCATGATGCCCGGGATCTCGCGGAACTGGCGACGGACTTCGTAGACCACGGCGCCGGCTGCTCGGCCGACGGCGCTGATGGCCAGTCCGGAGAAGAGGAACACCACGGCTGCACCGAGGATGAGGCCGACCAGGATGCTCGGGTCGGCGACGTTGAAGATGCCCTGCAACGCGTAGACCTCGATGACCTTCAGGCTGCCGACGTCGGCGGACTCGATCAGACCCGATTCCTCGACGGCCTCGGTGATCGAGCTGGTCAGCGAGCCGAACAGCGCGGTCGCGGCGAGCACGGCCGTGGCGATCGCGATGCCCTTGGTGATGGCCTTGGTGGTGTTGCCGACGGCATCGAGCTCGGTGAGGATCTGTGCCCCCTCGACGTCGACGTCGCCGGACATCTCCGCGATGCCCTGCGCGTTGTCGCTGACCGGTCCGAAGGTGTCCATCGCGACGATGACGCCGACGGTGGTGAGCAGACCACAACCGGCCAGCGCCACGGCGAACAACGCCACGACCAGCGAGCCGCTGCCCAGCAGGAACGCGCCGAAGACGGCCGCTGCGATCACGATCGCGGTGTAGACCGCCGACTCGAAGCCGACCGCGAGGCCGGACAGGATGACGGTGGCGGCACCTGTGAGCGACGTCTTGCCGACGTCCTTGACCGGGCGGGTCTCGGTGCCGGTGAAGTAACCGGTCAGCGCGAGGATGACCGCAGCCAGCACGATGCCGATGAGCACCGCGAGGATCGCGATCAGGCGCGGGTTGGCGTCGAGGCCGGGGGCCTCCTGGCCGCCCTGCTGCGCGAGGCTGACGATCAACGTGTTCACGTCGATGCCCGGCAGATCGGCGTCGCTGAACTTGGTCGGGAGCAGCAGGAACGCGGCTCCGATCGAGGCAGCGGCCGAGACGATCGCGGTGATGTAGAAGGACCGGTTGATCGTGGTGAGTCCGCCCTCGCCGATGCGGGGGCGGGTGATGTAGACACCGAGGATCGCGGTCAGCGCACCGATGGCCGGGATGACCAGCGGGAAGACCAGGCCGACCTCGCCGAAGGCGACCGATCCGAGGATCAGGGCAGCGACCAGGGTCACGGCGTAGGACTCGAACAGGTCGGCAGCCATGCCGGCGCAGTCGCCGACGTTGTCGCCCACGTTGTCGGCGATCGTCGCGGCGTTGCGGGGGTCGTCCTCGGGGATGTTCTGCTCGACCTTGCCGACGAGGTCGGCGCCGACGTCGGCGGCCTTGGTGAAGATGCCGCCGCCGACTCGCATGAACATGGCGAGCAGGGCAGCACCGAAGCCGAAGCCCTCGAGGACCTCGGGGGCGTCGCCGGTGTAGATCAGCACGATGCCGCCAGCACCCAGGAGGCCGAGGCCGACCGTGAGCATGCCGACGGTGCCGCCGGTGCGGAACGCGATGCGCATGGCGACTTCGCGGCCCTCGGTCTGTGCGGCCGACGCGACACGGATGTTGGCGCGCGTCGCGAGCCACATGCCGAGGTAGCCGATCAGCGCGGAGAACCCGGCGCCGAGCAGCAGCGCCACGTAACGACCGATCTTGATCTTCCAGTCGTTGTCCCAACCCAGCACGGCGGCGTCGAGGGCGACCAGCATGAACAGGGCCAGGACGGCGAACACCGCGAGGGTCCTGAACTGCCGGCTCAGGTAGGCGGCTGCGCCTTCCTGGACGGCCTGTCCGATTTCTTGCATCTTCTCGGTGCCCTCAGGTGCCTTGAGCACCTGGGCACGGAAGACGCCCGCCATGATGAGAGCCAGAGCGCCGACAGCCACGACCGCGTACAAGTAGTACGAGTTCTTGTCCGAGAAGTCGAGGTCTCCGCCCACTACCGCAACGAATGTCGCGTTCGCCATTGAATCCTCCAGAGGTAAGGCAAGACAGTTCGCGCCCTGACATGCAGGGACGCGTGACGCAGGTTACATGGCCGACCGTGGCAGGTCGAAACGGGTCAGTCGTGCGCGGCGCGCGCTTCGTCGACTGTCGCGTGGAGACCGAAGACCTTGTCCAGACCGGTGATCTCGAAGATCTTCAGGATGCGCTCCTGCGTGCACACGATGTCCAGGGACCCGCCGTCGGCACGAACTCGCTTCAGGGCGCCGACCAGGACGCCCAGTCCGGTGGAGTCCAGGAAGTCGACCTTCTGCACGTCGATGATCAGGCGGTGCTGCCCGGCCTCGACCGCAGCGACGATCGATTCACGCAGGCGGGGAGCGGTGTAGACGTCGATCTCACCGCCGATCTCGATGACGTTGAACGGATCGACGGCGTACGTGGTGATCGTGAGCTCCATGTCGCCCCCTTTCTGGCGAGCCAGTCAATCACACGGAACGCAGCGCCGCCGGGCGGTCTGGGAGACTCATCAGGTGGACCCGGCCGACCTGTTGCTGCGTTATCCCGAGCGGGTCACCCACATCGAGCACGTGCCGGCTCGCGAGGCCGTGGTCGAGCCATGGCCGGCGTGGATCGACCCGCGGGTGCGCGAGGTCTTCGAGGCCGACGGCATCACGACGGTGTGGGGTCATCAGGCCGAGGCGATGGGGCATCTGGCGGCGGGCCGGCACGTCGTGATCTCGACCGGCACCGCCTCGGGCAAGTCGCTGGCGTTCCAGGCTCCGGCGCTGACGTCGCTGGTCGCCGGGCGCACCGGCAGCGGACTGCACGGCAACCGGCGGCCCACCGTGCTGTACCTCGCGCCGACCAAGGCTCTCGCCGCCGACCAGCTGCGCCGGCTGGGGCCGGCGGCACACCTGCTGCGCGCCGCGACCGTCGATGGTGACAACTCCCGCGAGGAACGGGCGTGGGCGCGCGACCACGCCAACTACCTGCTGACGAATCCCGACACGCTGCACCACTCGATCCTCCCGGCCCACGAGCGGTGGGGCCGGGTGCTCGGCGGGCTCACCCACGTCGTGGTCGACGAGTGCCACCACTACCGCGGCGTGTTCGGCGCGCACGTGGCCCACATCCTGCGCCGCCTGCGCCGCCTCTGCGAGCACCACGACGCCCACCCGCTGTTCGTGCTGTCCTCGGCGACCGTCGCCGATCCCGACGTGTTCGCCCGCCGACTCACCGGCCTGGACATGGCCGCCGTCACCGAGGACTCCTCGCCGCACGCCGCGCGCACCATCGCGTTGTGGGAACCCCCCGTGATCGGTGGGACCGTGGCGCCACCGGGCGAGCCGGACCTCGCGGGCATCCGCCGGTCGGCCACGTCCGAGGCGGCCGAGCTGATGACCGATCTGGTGATCGGGCGCGTCCGGACGCTGACCTTCGTGCGGTCGCGTCGAGGTGCCGAGACGGTGGCGGCGACCGCGCAGCGCCGGCTCGCCGAGGTGGACCCAGAGCTCACGGCACGCGTGGCCACGTACCGCGGCGGCTATCTGCCCGAGGAACGGCGCGAGCTGGAGAACCGCTTGCGCTCGGGCGATCTGCTGGGCCTGGCCAGCACCAACGCCCTCGAGCTGGGCATCGACGTGGCCGGCCTCGACGCGGTGATCACCGTGGGCTTCCCCGGTACCCGGGCCGCGCTGCTCCAGCAGTTCGGCCGCGCCGGACGGGCCGGCAAGGACTCGCTCGGGGTGCTCGTGGCACGGGACGAGCCGATCGACACGTACCTGGTGCACCATCCCGAGGCCCTCTTCGGCGCCCCGGTCGAGGCCTCGGTGTTCGACCCGGACAATCCCTACGTGCTCGGCCCGCACCTGGCCGCCGCCGCCCAGGAGCTGCCGCTGACCGAGGCCGACTTCGACACCTTCGGCCCCCGGGCGGCCGAAGGAGTCGCAGCGCTGGAGGCGGCCGGCTGGCTGCGCAAGCGCGCGGCCGGGTGGTTCTGGACCAAGCGGGAGCGCGCCGGCGATCTGGCCGACCTGCGCTCCAGCGGGGGCTCGCCGGTGCAGATCGTCGACGAAGCCACCGGGCGGCTCGTGGGCACGGTGGACGCGGGCTCCGCGGACAGCCACGTGCACGCCGGCGCGGTCTACGTGCACCAGGGCGAGGTCTACCTCGTCGACGAGTACGACGTCGAGCACGCAGCGGCCATGGTGCACCGGGACGCGCCGCCGTACTCGACCCAGGCCCGATCGGTGACCGAGGTGCAGATCACCGAGACGCTGCGCTCTGCGCAGTGGGGTCCCGCGACGGTGTCCTTCGGGACCGTGGAGGTGCACAGCCAGGTCGTCTCGTTCCTCAAGCACAGCACCCAGACACAGGGGGTGGTCGGTGAGGAGCCTCTCGCGCTGCCCGAGCGCACACTTCCCACGCAGGCCGTGTGGTGGACCGTGGAGGCCAATGCCGTCGGGCGGGCGCTCGACATCACCGACGTGCCGGGCGCCGCCCACGCGGCGGAGCACGCCTCGATCGGGCTGCTCCCTTTGCTGGCCACCTGCGACCGCTGGGACATCGGCGGACTGTCGACCTCCCTGCACGCGGACACCGGCCTGCTCACCGTGTTCGTCTACGACGGACACCCCGGAGGTGCGGGATTTGCCGAGCGCGGCCACGCCCTGGCCGCGCGGTGGTTGCGGATGACTCGGGACGCGATCGCCGGCTGCCCCTGCCACGACGGCTGCCCGGCGTGCATCGTCTCGCCGAAGTGCGGCAACGGCAACGACCCGCTCGACAAGGCCGGAGCGATCATCCTGCTCGATCTGGTGCTGGCCGGCGCCCCGCTGTAATCGGCAGCACCCGCAGCGAGGACAGGTAGGACTCCGGCGCCGCTCGCGCCGCGACCTCTGACGCCCACCGGTGACCCCACCAGCGCTGGCTGGAGGTCCGGGCCGTGACCGTGGCGACGTCGTGGTCCATCCGGCACGACACGAGCACCGCGCCATTGCGCCGGGCGAGGCCGCGGGCAGCAGCGCAGCCGTCGCGGCCGACGACGCTGGCCTGGCTGGCCGCGAGCGCGGACAGGTCGGCCGCGGCGGCGGCCCGATGTCGAACGGCGACCAGGCCCGCCATCTCGGTGATCACGAGCGCCACCAGCACCAGCACTGCGGCCGCGACCATGGCGTGGACGGTGGCCGACCCACGCTGCTTCGACGGGCGGCGGGCGGTCACGGCGCCTCGACCACGGCCGACGCCTCAGCCTCGAGCTCCCGGGATCCGATGCCCGCGAAGAACGGCACCGGCATCCGTGACCGGGCCTGAACCGACACCGTCACCACCCCCTCGGCCAGGTCGACCTCGACCCGAGCGCCCTGCGGCGCGTGCTGGCGAGCGGCCGCCTGTGCCGTGTCGAACGACTCGCCCCGCGCCACCAGCCGAGCGCCCTCACGCGCGGCGTCGGTGAGTCGCACCTGCATGAGCCCGAGCGAGACGATCCACATCAGCAGCAGCGTGAGGGCGAAGCCGAACGGGGCAACGGTCGCGAGCTCGGCCGTGACCATGCCTCGACCTCCACGCCACCGGTTCACTTCAGATCGCGCCATGGCCTCGACCAGACGTCCAGCCAGCTGCCGACGAGACGGAGCTGCTCGAAGATGTCGGTGATCCAGCCGTTCCAGCCATCGGCACCCAGCTTCATCAGCACGCAGGCGATGCAGACCGCACCCGCTGTGCCCACGGCGTACTCGGCGGTGGCCATCCCCTGCTCGCGACCCTGCACGCGCATCGTGATCGTCATGTCGACCTCCTCGGTGGTGGACCCGGGCCGGGGTGCAGAAGACACCCCGGCCGAGGGTGGGATCAGAACGGCAGCAGGTCCGGGATCTTCTCGATCACGTCCTTGACCAGATCGCCGAACCACTTGGACTGACCGATCTTGACCAGCACGCCGCCGACGGTGCAGGCGCCGAGCGTGCCGACCGAGTACTCGACCGTGGACATGCCGCGCTCTGCGCGACGAATGATGTTCCGCATGATGGGTGAACCTCCTCGTTGATGACTGACACCGAGAAGATGGGCTGTGGGACCGGATTCCTGCGGATCGATCGGCCGGCTGGGGACGACACTGCCGCCCCCCTCGAGGTGTGGACGAGTCACAGCGAGAGGTTCGAGGCGACCGCGATGATCGTCGGGACGATGCCGATCAGCAGGAACGCCGGCATGAAGCACAGCCCCAGCGGGGCGGCAGTGCGGACGCCGACACGACGAGCGCTCTCCCGCTGCGCAGCCTGCTGCGCGCGTCGCACGTCGCGAGCCACCGCCGCGATGACGTCGACCACCGGCACTCCGGACTGATCGGCTCGGCGCAGGGCGCGGGCCAGCGGCAGCAACGGCCCGCGGACGTCTGACACGGCGGCAGGGAGATCACCTGCCACCACGACCCGGTGCGCCACCGACGACAAGTCGGTTCCGAGCGGGTCCGGCGTCACGTCGGCCACGAGCGACAGCGCGGCCCCCGGCGGACGACCAGCCTCCAGGGCGGCTGTGACGAGGTCCAGGGCGCCGGGCAGCTGGCGCTGAGCGGCTGCATCACGGCGACGCGACGCGCTGCTCTCGAGTCGACCCGCCGCCGCGTGCACCGCCGGCGCAGCCAGCACGCCGATGACCAGTCCGACCGGCCAGCCCAGGATCACCAGGGCGGCCACCGGCGTCAGCGCGGCCGCCAGCAGGCTCGGATCCAGCGTGGGTGAGCGCCGCGGGGGTGTCCACAACGTGCGCGCACGACGCTGCGCGCCCGGGGGAACCAGGCACCAGACCGTCAGTGCGACGAGCAGCGCCGTGCTCATCATCACCACCGACTCGCCTCGGACGCCACACCCTCGACCCAGAGCACGCCCACGCTGGCGAAGGCCACCCCCAGCAGCAGGCAGACGCCGCCGATCGTGGTCCCGAGCAGGACGTGCACGGGATCCCCACCCAGACCGGCACCGAGCGCCAGCCCGAAGGCCGGCAGGACTGCCATCAGTCGCGCCGTCGCCCGTGCGGGCGCCAGCTCGGCGCCGATCTCCGCCGCCAGGTCCAGGTCGTCCCTGGATCGATCGGCGAGCCGGGTCAGCACGCCCGCGAGAGGAGCGCCGGAGCGATCGGCCACCGACCACGCCGACGCAAGCTCCCCCAGCGCCTCGGCGCCGGGTTGCTGGCTGACCTGCCGCAGCGCCGCCACCACGTCGGCACCGTGGGAGGCGGCACGGGCCGCTCCCGCCAGCAGGTCGACCTCGGCGGCTGCCGACCGAAGGGCCGACTCGGCGAGCGCACCGGCCCGCAGCTCGGCCGCGAGCAGCGACACCCCCTCGACCGCGGCGCTGCGGCGCGTGGCGGCCCGAGTGCGTGCCCGGGTGCTGGCGCCGACGCGCAGGGCGGTCGCCCCTGCGACAGCTGCCGCCACTACGACGAAGAGGTGCGATCCACCGAGCCCCACCGCCACGGCGACCACGACCACGGCGAGCACCGGCGCCCACGCCCGTCTCGACACGGGTCGGTGGCGTCGGGTCAGGTGCAGCCGGTGTCGCAGCCGGCGGCGACCGGCCGGCCACCCCAGCTCGGTGGCGATCGCCACGGCGACGACGGCGAGCGCGGTCATGCCAGCAGATCCCGGTACTGATCGGCCGCCGGTCCGTCGCGGGCGCCGCCGTCGGCGAACGTGATCGCCGGGACGGCGCGGACCCATGCGGAGCCGGGCTCGCAGCCCAGCAGCGCGATCTCCCGCACCCGGCGCTCACCCACAGTGCCTCGTCCCAGATGGATCACGAGGTCCACGCCGGCAGCCAGCTGACT
>JBBSKV010000015.1:0-13169 GCA_038255955.1 Propionibacteriales bacterium | reverse complement strand
CGGCGGCGGGTGGCGAGCAGCGCGAAGTCCCACGCGTCGCCCGTGACCCGGTCTGCTGCGTCCTCCGGGCCCCATGTCCAGGTCTCGCCGCTCGGCGCGGTGAGCTCGACGCGCACCTCCGCGGCGGGCGCCTCGCGTCCTCGCATCAGGTAGGCGAAGCCGCGCGTGCGAACACCCAGGTGACAGACGTGCCGCACGCGATCGGTGTGCGGCACCTCGACGCCCAGCGCATCGGCGACGTCGCGGCTGTGGGCCCAGGTCTCCATCATCCGAGCCGTCGCCATCGACGTCGGGCTCATCGGCGGACCGAACCAGGGAATCTTCTGGCCGTCAGACACACCACGCAGGGCGTCGGCCAGGTCGGTGCGTCCCTGCCGCCACGCGGCCAGCAGCTCAGCCGGAGGCGTCAGCGCCAGACGTTCGGCCTCGGCGTCGACGAAGCCCATCGGATCCGCCGAGGCGGTCGCTACCAGGGCATCGAAGGGCTGGCCCCCGGCGATCGCTGTGCGAGACGCGTCGTCGGTCCAGTGCAGGTGGGCGATCTGGTGGGCCACGGTCCAGCCCTCGGCGGTGGTGACGGTAGCCCAGTCGGCGGAGTCAGACTCCGGGTCCAGATCGGCGACCCAGCCGTCCAGCTGTGCGCTCTCGGCCGTCAGGTCGGCCAGCACGTCGTCCAGCACGGTCACGAGATCTCCAGGGCGGTGTCGAGAGTGGTGGCCCAGGCGTCGAGCACGGCGCCGCGGCGGGCCGTGTCGTCGCTCAGGGAGTTGGCGAGGCCGAGGCCGCGCAGCAGATCGAGCGTGGCCTGCACGAGTCGCCGGTTGTCGCCTGCCGACTCGTCGACGCCGAGCAGCTCGAGCGCCCAGGCGTGCGTCTCGCGGCCGACCCGACGCTCCAGCGGTGCGACCGCGTCGCGCAGGTCGTCGTCGGTGCGCGCGGCAACCCACAGCTCGAGGGCCGCGTAGAACACCGGCGAGGTGAATTGCTGACTCAGGACGGCGAGCACCGCGCGGGTGCGGCCCGTGGTGGGCAGATCGTCCACCGCGCGCCGCATGTCCTCACGACGACGCTCGGTCAGGTGCTCCACGGCACCCACCACGAGGTCCTGCTTGGTCGGGAAGTGGTGCAGCTGCGCCCCCCGGCTCACGCCGGCGCGCTGGCTGACCAGCGTCGTGGTGGTGCCGGACCAGCCGACCTCGACGAGCGAATCAACTGTCGCCTCGAGGAGTCGCTGCCGCATGGCGCGGGTGCGCTCGGTCTGCGGCACCCGCTCGCGGGTCTCGGGCTCGGTGGTCACTCACCCATCGTGAGCCATCACGAACAAACAGTCAACCCTGCTTTTATCTGATCAGGCGGTCACGTCGACGACCACGCGTCCGCGGACCTTGCCCTCGAGGATCTCGGCGGCGAGGCGCGGCACGTCCGACAACGGCTCGACGACCGACAACGAGTCGAGGGTGGCCGACGGCAGATCGCGGGCAAGGCGCTGCCAGGCCGACTCGCGCTTGGCCTGAGGGGCGTTGACCGAGTCGACGCCGAGCAGCCCCACTCCGCGCAGGATGTGCGGCAGCACGGTGGCGTTCGGCATAGCCGGTGCCTCCACCAGGCCGCAGGCAGTCACCGCTCCCCCGTAGCGGGTCTGGGCCAGCACGTTGACCAGCGTGGATCCGCCGACCGAGTCGATGGCGGCGTCCCAGCGCTCCTTGCCCAGCGGACGACCCTCGCCCTGCAGCTCGGCGCGTTCGATGAACGACGACGCGCCCAGGGCGGTCAGGAAGTCGTGCGTCTCGGGGCGGCCCGTTGCGGCGACGACGGTGTGCCCGACCGCCGAGGCGAGCGCGACGGCGACCGAGCCCACTCCCCCGGCCGCGCCGGTCACCAGCACCTCGGACCCGGCTGCCAGGCCCCACGCATCGAGGGCGTCGAGGCACAGCGCCGACGTGTACCCAGCGGTGCCGATGGCCATCGCGTCGCGCGTGGAGAACGCCTCTGGGATGCGGACCAGCCACTCGGGCTTGACCCGCTGGTAACGGGTGTAGCCGCCCGACTGCGTCTCGGACATGCCCCAGCCGTTGACGACCACGCGATCGCCGGGCGACCACGCGGGGTCGCTGCTCTCGACCACGGTGCCGGCCAGATCGGCGCCGGCGATCAGCGGAGTGGTGCGCGCCATCTTCTGCGGGCTGGCGACCACGAGGCCGTCCTTGTAGTTCAGCGAGGAGTACTCGACCTCGACCAGCACGGCGTGATCGGGCAGATCGGCCGTCGTCAGGTCACGGAACGACGCCACCTGACCTGCGTCGGAGTCCTCGACGACGAGGGCGCGGAAGGAATCAGCAGGCGATGAGCTCATGCTCGCGATTGTGGCACGCGGTCACGAGGCGCGGTCGGTGGCGACGGGCTCGCCGACCATGGCTTCGGTGTGCGCGTTCGGGTCGACGACCGGCGGGCGGTCCAGCTCGCCGATCGCGCGGCGGGCGAAGTCCGCAGCCAGCTGGAGAGCGAGCTCGCTCTCGGGCAGGGCCTTGCCCAGCACCGGGAAGGCGTGCACCTGCTTGCGCCACAGATGCGTCTCGACCTCGACGCCGTTGGCCGTCAGGGCGAGGGCCATCGCCTCCACCTCGGGCCGCAGGATCTCGTCCTCGACGGCCACGAGGAAGGTCGGCGACGTGATGTGCGCGGCGGCGTCCAGCGGCGACACCTCGCCCTCCATGCGGGCCCCCTCGGGCATCCAGCGCGGGCGGATCTTGTTGATCTTGGCCAGTGGCAGATAGGCGTCGCGGGCCCGCACGACCCGCTGGACGTCCTTGTCGAACCGGTCCGGGTCCAGGCTCAGCAGCGGCGAGAAGCCGATCACGCCGGCCGGCGGCGTCAGTCCCCTGAGCGTCGCGATCTCGGCGACCTTCATGGTGAGGTAGCCGCCCGCGGAGTCGCCGGCGACGACGATCTTGTCCGGATGCGCACTGATGTCCAGCAGCGCCTCGTAGGCGGTGATGGCATCGGCCACGGAGTCGGCCACGGTGCCCTCGGGCAGCTGAATGTAGTCGACCGAGATGACGGTGGCGCCGCTCTTGCGTGCCAATCGCTCGCAGACCCGGCGGTGCGACTCCAGGCCGCAGGAGAAGAAGCCGCCGCCGTGCAGGTACAGGATCGTCAGATCGCTGTCCGGCCCGTGCCGGTGCGTCAGCGACTCGACGGGGACCCCGCCGAGCTCGAAGCGCACGGGCTCGACGTAGCGCGAACGACGGCGCCGGGCGGACAGCTTCTCGCTGCGGCGCATCCACACGATGGTGCGGTCGCTGACCGGAGCGATGTGCAGCAGGGGCTTGACCACCAGGCGCGCACCTCGCTGCAGGAACCACGACCGCCAGCTGGTGGGCTCATGCACCACGGCGCTGTCGTAGACGACCTTCATCGGGGCCCGCGATCGGCGTGGCAACTCCACGCGGCGGACGCGTGGGCGAGCGGTCTCGATGCCGAGCAGCGCTGCCGCGCGTTTGAGCAGTGCCGTGATCCACATGCCCCGACCATACCCGCGGTATGTGGCACTCACAAGTGATCCAGATCGCATCTGTGCAGGTCAGCGGCTTTCAGTCAGCGGTGAACCGGGCGTCCACATCGACGTGGATGACGATCTCGTCGGGCGTGATGTTGAGCTCGGCACCGGATCCGGTGTCTTCGGACATCAGGGCGAAGCGCGCCGAGCTCGACGCACCAGGCGCATCGCCGAGCATGCCCGGATCGGCGAAGTGCTGAGCCACGACCTTGCCCTTGCGCACGGCATTGGCGAAGACCTGCGCCTTCTGCACCGCATCATCGACCGCGGCCTTGCGGACCTCGGCCTCGTAGCTGCGCCGATTCTTGGCGCTGACGTCCCAGGCCACGAGGGCGATCTCGACGCCGACACGGCCCGACCAGTAGTCCAAAAATCCGCTCATGCGCTCGAAGTCGCCGAACTCGGACCGCACCTCGATCCGGGCGACGTGATGCAGGTCCTGCCGGGTGCCATCGGGTGAGTAGGGGCGGTGGCTGAAGACGCGCACCTGGTCGCACGACCAGGCAACGACGGCGCCTCGTTCGTGCAGCTCCTGCAGCTGGCTGACCAGCGGCTCCTGCACTGCGACGGCGTCCTGGAACACCTCCGCCTTGTCGGTGCCCTCGATCGCCACGGCCATCGACACCAGCGCCCGTTCGGCTGGGTACCGCTCCTCGGCTGATCCGCGCACCGTGATGTCCAACGCCATGGGCCAAGTGTGCCGCATGAGGGACCCCGCCCGGGCACACTTCGACGGGATCCCACCTGATGCGATAGATTCCACATAGTCGAATTATTTGAATTTGGAGTGCTCATGCCTTCACCCACCGACGCCCACGACACCCTCCCCGTGCACGATGCCGTCATCATCGGCACCGGCTTCGGCGGCATGGGAGCGGCCATCCAGCTGCGGCGCGACGGCTTCGACGATCTGGTCATGCTCGAGCGCGAGGACGATCTCGGTGGCACCTGGCACGTCAACCGCTACCCCGGGCTCGCCGTCGACATCCCGTCGTCGACGTACTCCTACTCCTTCGAGCCCAATCCGGCGTGGTCGCGCCTGTACGCGCCCGGCGCCGAGCTCAAGGCGTACGCCAACCGCGTCGCCGAGCGGTACGACCTGCGCCGGCACATGCACTTCGGCACCGTGGTCACGCAGGCGCACTGGAGCGAGGACTCCCAGCACTGGACCGTCACGACCGCGGGCGGCCAGGAGCACCGGGCCAGACTGATCGTCACCGCGACCGGATTCCTGTCGCAGCCCAAGATGCCCGACATCGAGGGCATCGAGACCTTCGCCGGCACCGTGGTGCACACAACCCGCTGGGACGACTCGATCGACCTGGACGGCAAGCGCGCCGCCGTGATCGGCACGGGAGCCACCGCGGTGCAGCTCATCCCGGAGATCGCTCCGCGACTGGCCGAGCTGACCGTCTTCCAGCGCACCGCCATCTGGGTCACGCCCAAGCAGGACGTCGCGATCCCCCGCCGGGTGCAGCAGCTCTATGCGCGGGTGCCGCTGACCCAGCGGATCGTCCGCGCCATCGGCACCTCGATCCTCGAGGCGATCATGGTCACCGGCGTGCTGAAGTATCGGCAGGTGTCACGGCTGAACCACCGCGTCGAGAAGTGGGCGCTCCAACACCTGGAGAACCAGGTCGACGATCCACGCACCCGACGCCAGCTGACACCCGACTACTCCTTCGGCTGCAAGCGGCCGACGTTCTCCAACACGTACTTCCCGACCTTCAACCGACCGAACGTGCACCTGGTGACCGATCCGATCGCTCGGGTCGAAGCCGGCACGATCGTGACGACCGACGGCAGCCGCACCGAGATCGACGTGCTGGTCCTGGCCACCGGGTTCAACCTCTGGGACGCCAACTTCCCGGCCTTCGCGATCACCGGCCGCGGCAGCCGCGATCTCGGTGCCTACTGGCGAGAGAATCGCTTCCAGGCCTACCAGGGCGTCAGCGTGCCGGGCTTCCCCAACCTGATCTCGCTGAACAGCCCGTACTCGTACTCGGGCCTGTCGTACTTCACCACGATCGAGTCGCAGATGCAGCACATGCACCGCCTGCTTCCCGAGGTGAAGCGGCGAGGGGCGACCTCCTTCGAGATCAGCGAGGAGGCCAACACCCGGTTCCTCGACGAGATGACCCGCCGACTCGAGGACTCGGTGTTCGTCAACGGCAGCTGTGGAACCTCGCGCAGCTACTACTTCAACCAGCACGGCGAGGCCACCTTGCTGCGTCCGACGTCGACCCTCAACGCGTTCCGCTCGCAGGCACACTTCCCGCTCGCCGACTACGCGTACGCGTAGGGAGACAGCGGCAAACCTGAGGCTTTCCTCGCTATAGGGTTGACCCGTGGTCACCCTCCAGGATCTGCAGGTCTCGACGCTCGGCGAGGCGACCCTGCCCTCGCCGTTGGCGCCCTACGTCGCGGGACGCGCGACCAACGAGTACTACGTGGGCGAGGACGACCGCATCCTGTACGACGACACCGTGGCGCTGATCGAGTCGCGGGGTGTTCCGCTCGCGGAGCTGCCGACCTTCGAGACCGGTGGCCCGCGTCAACGGTTGTTCTTCGACGCCGCCAGCACCCGGGTCGGCATCGTCACCTGCGGCGGCCTCTGCCCCGGGCTCAACGACGTCATCCGCGCCCTCGTCCTGGAGCTGCACACCCACTACGGCGTGCGAGACGTGCTGGGGTTCCGCAACGGCTACGCGGGGATGGTGGCCGGCAGCGGCCTCGAGCCAGTGGTGCTGACGGCTGACAGCGTGGCTCGCATCAACGAGCGCGGCGGCACGATCCTCGGCTCGTCGCGCGGTGCGCAGGACCCGGAGGCGATCGTCGATCGGCTGGCCGACCTCGAGATCGACATCGTGTTCGTCATCGGAGGCGATGGCTCGATGCGCGGCGCCCATGACATCGCGCTGGAGATCGCCCGCCGTGACGCACGCATCGCCATCGTGGGCGTGCCCAAGACCATCGACAACGACATCCCGCACATCGGCCAGAGCTTCGGCTTCTCGACCGCGTTCGGCAAGGCCGCGGAGTCGATCAAGGGGGCGCGGGTCGAGGTCGAGGCTGCGCTCGGCGGCGTGGGAATCGTGGAGGTCATGGGCCGGCACGCGGGCTTCATCGCCTGCTACGCGGCGCTGGCCAATCACGACGCCGACTTCGTGCTGATCCCCGAGGTCGACTTCCGGCTCGACGGCGAGAACGGACTGCTGGAGGCGCTGCGGCGCCGCGTCACCGACAAGGGCAGTGCCGTGATCGTGCTGGCCGAGGGGGCCGGCGACCACCTTCTGGCAGCGAGCGGCAGCACCGACGCCAGCGGCAACGCGGTGCTCGGCGACATCGCCGGCCATCTGCGCGACGCGATCACCAAGGACTTCGCCAACGAGTCGCGCCCGCTGACGATCCGCTACTTCAACCCCGGCTATGCCATCCGCTCGGTGCCGGCCGACCCCTCGGACTCGGTGTACTGCGCCCGGCTGGCCCAGACCGCGGTGCACGCGGCGATGTCGGGTCGCACCGACATGGTCGTCGGGCGGCGCCGCCACCGGTTCGTGCACGTGCCGATCCCACTGGTCGTGGAGGGCCAGCACCACGTCTCCCCCGATGGCGACCTGTGGCTGTCGGTCCTCGAGAGCACCGCCCAGCCCTTCGTGATGTCCTGAGGCCGAGCTCGCTCTGCGAGCGAGCGCCGAAGGAGGCCAGCGCAGCGTGAGCGATCCGCGGCGCAGCCGCCCACAGCGAGGCCCCTGACGTCCCGGCTAGCGGGATCCGCCGCCGAGGACGCCAGCGTCAAAGGCCTTGAGCACCGACGCCTTGTCGGAGGCGGTCAGGTCGCCAGCCGTGACGGCGGTGTCGAGTCGTTCGGACAGCGCGGTCCGCTGGTCTGCGCTGCGCTCGGTGCGCTGCTCCTCCAGGGCCGCGGTGACCTTGGACTCCGAGATGCCGAGCTCCGTGGCGAGCGCGGCGGCCATGGCGGCCTGCCGCTCGCCGCGGGCGGGGCGCTCGCCGTCGGCCGACTTGTCACCCTTGAGATCCTCACGCACGGCCTTGAGCGCTGCGGTGAGCTTGTCCTCGCTGACGCCGAGCGATTCGGCGACAGCACCGGTGCCGCGCACTCCGAAACCTTGTCCGCCGCGGTGTCCACCCTTCTGTCCATCGCTGCGGCTGCTCGATTTCGCCTCGTCATCAGCGCTGGCCACGGCCACGCCGCCGACCACGAGCCCAGCGGCCGCAACCGCTCCGGCCACGCCCGTGCGCATCATCGTGTTCTTGTCCATCGGATCTCTCCTCGCGTTGCTGTTTCCTCGTGTGGAATCCCCACTGTGACCGGCGAACCTGTCACGAACCTGTGTCCCGGACGTGAATCGGTGACGCTCCTCACAGCACCCGCGACCTCAGGTATCACGATGTGAGACGGGTAGCCCATACCGCAAGACGGTGGCAGGCTCGTACGCATACCGACCCACCAGGAGCCACAGCCATGAGCGAAAACTGGACTTTCGAGACCAAGCAGATCCATGCCGGCCAGGTGCCGGACCCCACGACCGGAGCCCGCGCGCTGCCGATCTACCAGACCACGTCGTACCAGTTCCGCGACACCCAGCACGCCGCCGACCTGTTCGGCCTGGCTGAGCCGGGCAACATCTACACGCGGATCATGAACCCGACCCAGGATGCCGTCGAGCAGCGCATCGCCGCGCTCGAGGGTGGCGTCGGTGCGCTCCTGGTCGCCTCCGGCCAGGCAGCCACGACCGGCGCCCTGACCAACGTCGCCGAGGCCGGCGACCACGTCGTCGCGTCAGCCAGCCTCTACGGCGGCACCGACAGCCTGCTGCGCCACACCTTCCCCAAGATGGGGATCGCCGTCACCTTCGTCGAGGACGCGAACACTCCCGACGCCTGGCGGGCCGCTGCCCAGGAGAACACCAAGGTCTTCTTCGGCGAGACCATCGGCAACCCGAAGGGCGACATCCTCGACCTCGAGGCCATCTCGGCGGTCGCGAAGGAGGTCGGCGTGCCGTTCATCGTCGACAACACCGTCGCCACGCCGTACCTGCTCAACCCGCTCAAGCACGGTGCCGACACCGTGGTGCACTCCGCCACCAAGTACATCGGCGGACACGGCACCGCGATCGCGGGCGTCGTCGTCGACGGCGGCACGTTCGACTACGCCGCCCACGGCGACAAGTTCCCCGGCTTCAACACGGCCGATCCGAGCTACCACGGCCTCGTCTTCACCGAAGCCCTCGGACCGGCCGCGTACATCGCCAAGCTGCGCGTGCAGTACCTGCGCAACATCGGCCCCGCCGTCGCCCCGTTCAACGCCTTCCTCATCGCGCAGGGCCTGGAGACGCTGAGCCTGCGCATGGAGCGCCACATCGAGAACACCCGCGCCGTGGCCGAGTGGCTCACGGCGCGCGAGGACGTCGCCAAGGTCACCTGGGCCAGCCTGGACGGAAACCCGTACAAGGAGCTCGCCGACAAGTACGTGCCCAAGGGTTCGGGCGCCGTGCTGACCTTCGAGCTGCCCGGCGGCATCGAGGCCGGCAAGGCCTTCATCAACTCGCTCGAGCTGTTCAGCCATGTCGCTAACATCGGTGACGTGCGCAGCCTCGCGATCCACCCCGCCAGCACCACGCACTCGCAGGGCACCGCCGAGGAGCACGCCGCCGCCGGCGTCACCCCGGGCCTGGTGCGACTGGCCGTGGGCATCGAGGGACTCGAGGACATCCTCGCCGATCTCGACGCAGGGCTGCGCGCAGCCAAGTGACGACCACCGCCCGCGTGGATCCCACGCTCGTCACCGGCGCGTGGCGAGCGGGCGATCCCGTGGGTGGCCGATGTTTCGCCGACATCGGCGACCTGGCCCTGGAGTCCGGTGCGATCGTGCCGGACGTGCGCCTCGCGTACGAGACCTGGGGCACCTACCGCGCTCTCGAGGACGGGGGCACGAACGCGGTGCTGGTGCTGCACGCGCTCACCGGTGATTCCCACGTACTTGGTGCAGCCGGGCCCGGACATGCGACGCCCGGCTGGTGGGATGACGTGGTCGGGCCGGGCAAGGCCATCGACACCGACCGATTCTTCGTGGTGGCCCCGAACATCCTCGGTGGCTGCCAGGGATCGACCGGGCCCTCCAGCCCTGACCGGGACGGTCTGCCGTGGGGCGGTTCGTTCCCGGCCCTCACAGTGCGCGACCAGGTCGCGGCCGAGGCGGCCCTGAGCGACCACCTCGGGATCCACCGGTGGCGCGGCGTGATCGGTGGATCCGCCGGCGGCATGCGGGCGCTGGAATGGGCCGTCGAGCATCCCGAGCGGGTGGAGCGACTGCTGCTGCTAGCCACGTCCGCCGCCGCGTCCGGCGAGCAGATCGCCTTGTCCCGCACGCAGATCGCCGCGATCGAGGCCGATCCTGCGTACTTCGACGGTGACTACTACGCCGGCCCGCACGGACCGCTCGCCGGACTCGACATCGCCCGGCGCATCGCCCACATCGCCTACCGTTGCGCTCCCGAGCTGGACGACCGCTTCGGCCGCGAGGTGCAGGCCGACGGGCGGTGGGCGGTCGACTCGTACCTGCAGCACCACGGCAACAAGCTGGTGTCCCGGTTCGACGCCAACTCCTACGTCGTGCTCTCCTCGGCGATGGACAGCCACGACATCGGGCGAGGCCGGGGCGGTCTCGCCGCGGCACTGCGGCGCGTGACCGCCCGCACCGTCGTGGCTGGCATCGACTCGGACCGCCTCTACCCGCTGCACCAGCAGCGCGAGCTGGCCGATCTGATCCCCACCTCCGGCCCGCTGCAGGTGGTCGAATCGCCCCACGGCCACGACGGCTTCCTGATCGAGGCCGAGCAGGTCGGCGCCCTGCTGCGCACCCTCCTCGACTGAGGCCGTCGGTTTACCACGGTGCGTAGGTTCAGCGCCTCCGACCGCGGGAAACTTGCCGCGGTGTGACGACTTTTACCTACGCACCGTGGTAAACCGACCCCTCCGCGGCGCCCCATGCAGGCGGCGTTCGGGGTTACTGCAGGGTGTGGCTGTGGGAGACGGCGTCGTAGAAGGTCGTCGACTCCTTCTTCCACAGCAGCACGAGGATGACGGCCGCCAGCGCGAGATTGACCACGGACAGCACCAGCGTGAACGGCTCGGACTGGCCGCCGGCGAAGCCGAGCAGGGTGAACACCACGTTGATCGCCCCGAGGATCGTTGCGACGGTGCGCGCCCAGGCGCGGCCCTGACCGTTCTTCCACGCCATCCACAGCCACAGACCGACACCGATCAGCCCAGCGGCGATCACGAAGGTGATGCCCACGGCGACCGCGGCGTCGATGACGTCCTGCGAGACGCCGGCGTCCTCGGACCGCAGCTGCTCGGTGACGTCATCCTTGAACGCACCGTAGGTGAGGAGTCCGACGACCACCGACAGCACGCTCACCACGGCCCCGGCCCACATCAGCCGCACCGCGAGCCGGATGGAAGGCGGCGGAGTCACATCCGGCTGCGGGACACCGGACTGCGGCGTCGAGTCCCCGGCCGAGGTCGGGAAGCTGGGCAGTCCGCTGGAGCCGAAGGGCTCGTGCGGCTCGTCAGGCGGTGTGCTGGTCATGGTTCGCTCCGATGACGACGACAGATCGTCACCACCCTAGGACGCTCCTAGACCATGCGGCGCACGACGCTCAACGGCGCGTGCTTCATCACCTGGCCGAGCGGGGCCCACGGCCACGTCGGGATCGCCGCGTCGACGACCTCGCGGTCGATCGCCTTGACGAGGGCACGCGAGCCGGTCTCGGTGTCGACCATGAGGCGGGCCTCCTGCTCGATGCCCTCGTTCATCTCCGAGGCGATGTATCCCGGGAAGAGCGTGGTGATCTTGATGTCGTGACCCTTGCGGCCGATCAGGTCCGAGCGGATGCCCTCGGCCAGGTGCGCGACACCGGCCTTGGTGGCGGCGTAGGTGGCCATCGACGAAGGCATGCCGCGCATGGCCGACATCGAGGAGATCATCACCAGATGTCCGGCCTTGCGCTCGTAGAAATGCTCCATGGCGGCCTCGCACTGCGCCAGCGCGGCGACGAAGTTGGTCTGCGCGGTCTGCAGGTTGGCCTCGAACTTGCCGGTGCCGATGCGTCCGCCCTTGCCGAGGCCGGCATTCACGATGACGCGATCGAGGCCGCCGAGCTCGGTGATGGCCTCCTTGAACACCGCGAAGACCTGGGCGTGGTCGGTGACGTCGAGCCCGTGCACCGACACCGTGATGTCGGGATGGGCGGCGAGCAGCTCGTCGCGCAGCGCCTCGAGGCGATCGACCCGTCGGGCCGTGAGGGCCAGGTGGTGGCCCGACTCCGCCAGGACGCGGGCCATGCCCGCTCCCAGACCCGAGCTCGCTCCGGTGATCAACACGTTCCTGCGCATGTCAGTCCTTCCGACCGTGATTCGGCTACCCACGGTATCCGGGGTGCTAGTGACCGCCGTGGGCGCCGTGCGCCGTGTCGCAGGCCTGCACCTGATTCTTGCCCACCGATCCTGCCGCAATCCCGTCGAGCGCCGAGAAGGGGCCGCAGGAGTGCGGTTCGATCCACACGTGGATCATCGGCACCTCGCCGCCCTTGGTCGACGGCGGCGGGCAGGGGTCGCCCGGATTGCGCAGATCCGACACCCGCCCCTCGGTGAAGCACAGGTTGTCGTGCACGTGCCACTGCGTCAGCCGGCCGCCCAGCTCGGGCACGTCGTCCAGGGTGTCGCCGTCATCCATCATGAACATGGCCGACACCAGCCGCTTGGGCGTCACCGACGTGTCGTAGACCAGCGACTCCGGGTGGTCGGGGTCCAGCATCTTGTCGTCGGTCATGTTGGCGGAGTTCATGTAGTGCTCGTAGCCGCCGTTCTGCCCGTCGCCGATCGAGTAGAAGCCCATCGACTCGACCTCGCCGGGATTCGCGAACTGCGGGAGGCGCAGGAGCGTGACGGCGACCAGGTTCTCGGCCGCCGCCTGCTGCTGCGGCGTCACCCCGTCGACTCCGCCCAGATCGATGGGAAGCGCCGGATCGTAGGGCGTGGCCACGGCAGCGGCTGCGATGTCGCCGGACGCGCCAGCGTGCTGGTGCCCACCGGTGGCCACCATCCCGGGAACCGCCAGCGCGGCCACGGCGATCGCGACGACGGCCGCCGACATCGGGTGACGCCTCAAAGTGCCCGAGCCGAAGTCCGTCAGGTGCGCCGTGGTGGCGAGAACGGCGATGACGGCCAGAACTGCCGCCAGCAGATCAGCCCGCTGCACGGGCTCGGCCGCGTCCAGACCTTCGATCGGCAGGCCGACCAGCTTCGCCAGGACCCATCCGCCCACCAGGCCCAGGTTGGCGATGACGCCGAGCATCAGGAGCAGACGACCGGGCCGGGCCAGCGCGAGAGCTCCGAATCCCACCGGGACGACAGCCACGACCGTGAACAGCAGGGCGGCGCTGCGATGCTCGCCGTGCGTGCCGATAGCCGTGGCATGGATCGCGCCCGCCGCCAGCGACGCAGCGCCGGCCAGCGCGAGCCAGCCGAGCGATCCCAGGGCGACGAGCGTGTGGAATCGGTGCTGGGGTCGGTCGAGCTCGGTGGT
>JBBSKV010000014.1:0-13283 GCA_038255955.1 Propionibacteriales bacterium | reverse complement strand
GCGAGCTCGTCGACCACGACCAGCAGGTACGGGTAGGGAGCCAGAACGCGCTCGCTGCCAGCCGGGACCGTGAGCTTGCCCTCCCGGACTGAGGTGTTGAAGTCATCGATGTGCCGGAACCCGAAGTTGGCCAGGTCGTCGTAGCGCATGTCCATCTCGCGCACGACCCACTGCAGCGCCTCTGCAGCCTTCTTCGGGTTGGTGATGATGGGCGTGATCAGGTGCGGCACGCCTTCGTAGGCGGTGAGCTCGACCCGCTTGGGGTCGACCATGATCATCCGCACCTCCTCGGGCGTCGAGCGCATGAGGATCGAGGCGATCATCGAGTTGACGAACGAGCTCTTGCCCGAGCCGGTGGCACCGGCGACGAGCAGGTGGGGCATCTTGGCCAGGTTGGCCACCACGTAGCCGCCCTCGACGTCCTTGCCGAGGCCGATCACCATCGGGTGGTGGTCGCTGCGGGCCTTGGCCGAGCGCAGCACGTCGCCGAGGCTGACCATCTCCTTGTCGATGTTCGGGATCTCGACGCCGATGGCGGACTTGCCGGGGATCGGGCTGAGGATGCGAACCTCGTTGGAGGCCACGGCATAGGCGATGTTCTTGCTGAGCGCCGTGACCTTCTCGACCTTGACGGCCGGGCCGAGCTCGACCTCGTACCGCGTCACGGTGGGCCCGCGGGTGTAGCCGGTGACCGATGCGTCGATCTGGAACTGCTCGAGGACCTCGGTGAGCCGCTCGACGACCTCGTCGGAGGCCGCGGACCGGGACTTGTGCGGGGATCCCTCGCCCAGCGCGGTGCTGTCGGGCAGCGAGTACGAGATGTCGCCGGACAGCACCAGCTGCTCGACCCGCTGCGGGATCGGCTCCATCGGGGGCATCTGGGTCTCGGAGGTGTCCTCGTCGTCGGCCGCCGAGCTGATCGACTTGCGCGGCTTGGGCACCACCGGCTTGCGCTGCTCCTCGTCGGGTCCGTCGACCAGGGGGTTGTCGAAGGGCTCGTCGGCCGGCTTGGCCAGGGTCTTGGGGTGGCGACGACGCACGGCGTCCTTGTCGATGGCGTCGGGCACTGCGTCCGCATCGTGCCGCGTGCGGCCCAGAGCCGTGTCGCGCAGCTCGGCGAGCCGCTCGGGCACTGCGTACACCGGGGTCCCGGTGACGATCAGGACGCCGAACACGACCACCATCGCCAGCAGGGGCGCCACGACGTAGGGCGTCTTGAGCAGGTCGACGAGGATCGCGGAGAACAGGTAGCCGATCGCGCCGCCGGCCTCGCGCATGGCATCGGAGTCCTGGTCGCTGGGACGAGGCACGCCGTGCGAGAGGTGCACCAGGCCCAGGATTCCGCCAGTGACCAGCACCCAGCCGGTGATCTGGCGACCGACCGGCCCGTTGGTGTCGGGATGACGCAGCGTGCGCCAGGCGACGACGACGAGCAGGATCGGGACGGCCCACGCCAGCACGCCCACCGTGCCGGACGTGACGCCGCGGATCGCGCCGGCGACGGCGCCGGAGATGTTCCACCAGATCGCGGCAGCGACCACCAGTCCCAGGCCGAGGATCGCGAAGCCGACGCCGTCACGGCGCTGCTCCGGATCGATCTCGTTGGTGCCGGAGCCGATGCTGCGGGCGACGGCACCGAACAGCCCGGCGACGCCGAGCCAGACTGCCGTCACCGCGCGCAGCAGCCCCTGCGCGAGCGTGGGAACGAGGCCAGGGCCGCTTCGGGCTGCGGGGCGCCGTGCTGCAGGCTTGCGTGCCTGCGGCTTGCGCTTTGCAGCCGTCTTCTTGCGGGCCTGGCTTCCGGACGGCCGCTTGCGCGGCGGGGAAGACGTACGGGTCGCCATGTCCAGAAGGCTAAACCACTCGGTGAGGGTTGGCTCGCACCCCACGCCGTGACACGAGTGACTCCTGTGACTGGCCTGAGAAAGAACCTCAGGCCTCGATGACCACCGGCAGGATCATCGGACGGCGGCGCAGACGACGACCGAGGTAGGACCCCAGGACCCGACGCATGACCTGCTGCAGCTGCGCGGTGTCGCGGGCACCATCGGCGATGGAGTCCTCGAGCGCGGAGATGATCTTGGGGTAGATCTCGTCGAAGGCCGACTCCTCCTCGGCGATGCCACGCGCATGGATCTCGGGGCCGCTGAGGATCTTGCCGTTGGTGGAGTCGATCACCACGACGATCGAGACGAAGCCCTCCTCGCCCAGCGTGCGGCGGTCCTTCAAGTCGGTGTCCGTGACGTCGCCGACCGACGTTCCGTCGACGTACACGTAGCCACAGTCGACCGCGCCGGTGATGGAGGCGTGGCCGTCGATCAGGTCGATGACGTAGCCGTCCTCGGCCAGCAGGACGTTGGGCACGCCAGTCTGGGTGGCCAGCTTGGCATTGGCGTGCAGGTGCCGGATCTCGCCGTGCACGGGCAGGACGTTGGTGGGCTGGACGATGTTGTAGCAGTACAGCAGCTCGCCGGCCGAGGCGTGACCCGAGACGTGCACCAGAGCGTTGCCCTTGTGCACGACGTTCGCGCCGAGCTTGGTCAGACCGTCGATGACGCGGTAGATCGCGTTCTCGTTGCCGGGGATCAGCGACGAGGCCATCAGGACGGTGTCCCCCGGCTCGAGGCTGACCTGCTGGTGGCTGTTGTTGGCCATGCGCGACAGCGCCGCCATCGGCTCGCCCTGCGAACCGGTCGACATCAGCACCATCTTGTGCGGAGGCGCGGCGTCGATCTTGTCGACCACGACACCGTCGGGCACGTGCAGGTAGCCGAGCTCGCGAGCGATCTGCATGTTGCGCACCATCGAGCGGCCCACGTAGGCGACCTTGCGGCCGTGCTTGGCGGCCGCGTCGATGACCTGCTGGACGCGGTGGATGTGCGAGGCGAACGACGCGACGATGATGCGCCTGCTGCTGCTCGCGAACACCGCATCGATCGCCGGGGTGATGTTGCGCTCGGAGGTGGTGAAGCCCGGGACCTCGGCGTTCGTGGAGTCGGTCAGGAACAGGTCGACCCCGGCCTCGCCGAGCCGGGCGAACGCACGCAGGTCGGTGATGCGGCTGTCGAGCGGCAGCTGGTCCATCTTGAAGTCGCCGGTGTGCAGCGCGACGCCGGCCTCGGTCTTGATGGCGACGGCCAGCGCGTCGGGGATCGAGTGGTTGACCGCGACGAACTCGCACTCGAACGGTCCGAAGGTCTGCGTCTCGCCCTCGGCGACGACGTAGGTGGGAGCGTCCTTGAGCTTGTGCTCGCGCAGCTTGGGCTCGACCAGGGCCAGCGTGAGCCGCGAGCCGATGATCGGGATGTTGCCGCGCTCGCGCAGCAGATACGGGACGCCACCGATGTGGTCCTCGTGACCGTGCGTCAGCACGATGCCGACGATGTCGTCGAGGCGGTCCCGGATCGGGCCGAAGTCGGGCAGGATCAGGTCGACGCCGGGGTGGTGCTCCTCGGGGAACAGCACGCCGCAGTCGACGATCAGCAGCTTGCCGCCGAACTCGAATACGGTCATGTTGCGGCCGATCTCGCCCAGACCGCCCAGCGGGATGACGCGCAGGGCGCCCTCGGGAAGTGCGGGTGGTGCGGACAGCTCGGAATGCATGTGGCTCATGGGATCTCTGTTCAGTCGAGTAGCCCAGAGGCCGCGAGGGCGTCGCGCAACATCGCGACTTCATCCTCGGTGGCCTCGGGCAGTGGTGCACGCATGGTGCGGTGGTCGAGCACACCCAGGATCTGCATCACGGCCTTGGACGTGATGGCTCCCTGGGTGACGGTCATCATGGCCCGGTCGATGGGCAGGAGTCGGTGGCTGATGGCGCGCGCAGCGGCGTAGTCCCCGCGGTCGGTGGCGGCCACCATGTCGGCGATCTGTCGGGACGCGGCATGGCCGACGACGCTGACCACGCCGCAGGCGCCGTAGGCCAGCCAGCCGAGGTTCAGGGAGTCGTCACCGGAGTAGTAGGTGATGCCGGTCTCGCGCATCAGCCAGGCGCCGCGGTTGAAGTCGCCGACGGCGTCCTTGACGGCCACCACGAGCGGATTCTTGCGCATCTCGACGTACGAGGACGGGGCGATGGTCACCCCGGACCGGCCGGGAATGTCGTAGAGCATCACCGGCAGGTCGTCGCCAGCCTCGGCGATGGTGTTGACGTGCGCGATGATGCCGGATTGCGGCGGCTTGGAGTAGTACGGCGTGACGATCAGCGAGCCGTGCGCCCCGGCCTTGCGGGCCTGTCGCGCCAGCTCCACGGAGTGGCTCGTGTCGTTGGTGCCGACTCCCGCGACGATCGTGGCGCGGTCCCCCACGGCTTCGAGCACGGCGGCCAGCAGCCGTCCGTCCTCAGCCACCGTCGTCGTCGGCGACTCACCGGTGGTGCCGCTGACGATGAGTCCATCGTTGCCCTGGTCGATCAGATACGTGGCCACCCGCTGTGCGGCGTCGAGGTCAAGGGCGCCGTCACGGGTGAACGGCGTGACCATCGCTGTCAGCACACGCCCAAAGGGCGCGGCGTCGGTGGCAAGCGGCGATGTCATGGGTCGAGGTTACCGCGAAGGCGTCGGAGGGTACCGGCAGGATGGACCCATGACTGACGATCAGGCCGACACCGGGATCGACGACGTGTACGCCATGGACCTGGCTTCCACACCGCGTGGCGACGGGGTCCGCGACCTGCTGATGACCGATCGCTGGAACACTCCCCTCGGCCGGCCCAATGGCGGCTACATCCTCGCCGCGATGCTGCGCGGTCTGGGCGAGGAGATCCAGGCGTCGGACCCCCTGGTCGCGGCCATCACCTATCACGCAGCCCCCGAGAACGGACCTGCCGAGATCACGGCTCGACCGGTGCGAATCGGCCGGCGTGTCCAGACCGGCGACGCCACCCTCGTGCAGGGCGAGAAGCTGGTGGCCCAGCTCACGGCCAGCTTCGGCCCGCGCACAGAAGGAGCCCGGATCCAGCTGGGCAGCCCGCCCCGGCTCGACCCCCCGGACCGGTACGCGGATCCCCGCGATCACGGGATGTCGGGCGGCGGCATCTTCGACCGCGTCGACTACCGCCTTCCCCGGCCTCCCGGGGTCTTCCTCGGCAAGCCCTCCGGCGATCCGACGTTCGAGATCTGGCAGCGACGCAGCGATGGAGGCCTCGCCGACTTCCCGGCGCTGGCGTTCTTGTGCGACTCGTTCCTGCCCCCGGTCCTCGAGCTCGGTGGCGAGGTGGTGCGCAACTCGATGACGGTGCAGCTCACGGCGCATTTCCACCGGCTGCCCGCCACCCCGTGGATCGCGACCCGGCTCACCACCCGCCACGTGCATGACGGGTTCCACGAGGAGGACTGCGAGCTCTGGGACGAGCAGGGCAACCTGCTGGCCCAGAGCCGTCAGCTGGCGCTGGTCGTCTGAGGGGACGCCGACCTCACGACGAGGTGTCGGTCATGCCCTCGTACAGGCCGATCGTGTTGCCGTCGGGATCCAGGAACACGGCCCACCAGCTGGTCTCGGAGATCGGCGACTTCTCCATCAGGACGCTCCCGCCGTGCTCGGTCACCAGCGCGATGGTGTCGTCGATCGAGTCGACCTCGACGTAGGACCGCGGCTGCGCGAAGCCGTCGTCGCGCAGGACGAGCCCACCGCCGCTGATCTGGTTCGGTGCCTGCCACATGGGGTAACCCTCGAAGCCCGGCGGCTCGGCGATCTCCCAGCCGAACAGGGACTGGTAGAACCCTTGGGCTCGACGCATGTCGCCGACCGGGATCTCGATGTGGGTGATGTCTCCGTGCGGCATGACTCCTCCAGAGGTAGAAGACCATCCACCATGCCCCTCGCCGACGCGCGGCACAAGAGGGCGGCACACGTGGTTCGACGTCAGCTCAGGCCGGCTCGTACGTGACGATGTCGAAGGGCACGCGGTCCGGCTCGGGGCCGACGTGTGCGATCCGGCCGACCTCGCGCCACACCGACCAGTCGACAGCCGGGAACCAGGTGTCACCCGCAGGCGAATTGGCAACCCGGGTGAGCGACAGCAGGTCGATCAGACCACGGTCGAGCGCTTCGCCGTAGACCTGCCCGCCGCCGACGACGAACACGTCGTCATCGAGCGTGCCGGCCAGCGTGAGCGCCTCGTCCAGGCTGCCTGCGACCTCGACGCCGGGCGCCGACCAGTCGTCCTGGCGGGTGATCACGATGGTGGTGCGGCCGGGAAGGACGCGGCCGATCGACTCGAACGTCGTGCGGCCCATGATCATCGGATGGCCCAGCGTGAGCCGCTTGAAATGTGCGAGATCCTCGGGCAGGTGCCAGGGCAGCCCGCCGGCCGCCCCGATGACGCCGTTGGCGCCGACCGCCGCGACGAGCGTGACGGTCGCGCTCATATGGCGATGGGCGCCTTGATGAGCGGGTGCGGGTCGTACCCGCCGACCTTCACCGAGTCCAGCGTGAAGTCGTCGATCGAGGTGACAGCCGGGTCGAGCCACAGCTCGGGGAGTGCCCGCGGAGCACGGGTCAGCTGCTCGCGCGCCTGGTCGAGGTGGTTGGCGTACAGGTGGGCGTCACCGAGGGTGTGCACGAAGTCGCCGACCTCGAGTCCGGCGACCTGGGCGACCATGTGGGTGAGCAGCGCGTAGGACGCGATGTTGAACGGCACGCCGAGGAAGACGTCGGCCGACCGCTGGTACAGCTGGCACGACAGCCGGCCGTCGGCCACGTAGAACTGGAAGAGGGCGTGGCACGGGGCCAGCGCCATGGCGTCGAGGTCGGCCACGTTCCAGGCGCTGACGATGTGCCGGCGCGAGTCGGGATCGGCGCGCAGCTGCTCGATGACCTGGGTGAGCTGGTCGATGGTCTGACCGTCGGGTGTGGGCCACGACCGCCACTGGTGGCCGTAGACCGGGCCGAGATCGCCGTTCTCGTCGGACCACTCGTCCCAGATGCTGATGCCATTGGAGCGCAGGTAGCCGGTGTTGGTGTCACCGGAGATGAACCAGATGAGCTCACCGATCACCGACTTCAGGTGGATCTTCTTGGTGGTGACGAGCGGGAATCCTTCGCGCAGGTCGAAGCGCATCTGGTGGCCGAAGACGCTGCGGGTCCCGGTGCCCGTCCGGTCGCCCTTGACGACGCCCTCGTCGAGGATCCGTTGCATGAGATCGAGGTAGGCCTGCATGGCCCGAGACTACCAACGGGGCCACCGAAATCTGAGCAGGATGCGGCCCAAATGGACGGACTCGATGTGGGAGACTCATCAGATGCCCGCCCCTGAAGAAACGAGCCCCCCGGAGCTCCTGAAGGCCGTCCAGGTGCAGCTCGGGCTCACGGCACTCTTCCTGGTCGTGATCTTCGCCCTGCTCGACGGCACCGACGCAGCACGACCGCCGATCTGGGTGATGGTGCTGCCGCTGGTCGTCATCGCGATCGGCGCCGTGCTGGCCGAGCGGGCCTGGTTGCGGGTCAAGCCGCTTGCGGCCGACGCCCCGGAGCCGCAACGGGATGCGCTCGACGCGTACGTCTCGCAGACGATGCGCAAGTTCGTGTACTGCGAGGGCGCTTTGCTCGTGTGCGTCCTGCTGGCCTTCGCCAGCGACCGCGCTGGCTGGCTCGTGGCGATCGCGGGACCGCCGGGTCTGGCGGTTCTCGCGTTCGAGACCTGGCCGAGCGCCCGCAACCTGTCGTTGACCGCTTCGATGCTGGACGCCGACGGTGCGGAGTCCCGCCTGCTCGAGAACTTCGAGACCCGATGACCGGTGGTATCGAGCCGGGCCCTGACGTCAGCGCCCGACTGGCCTGGCCCGACGACGCCCCCGCCATCGCCCGCGTGCAGCTCGCCGGCTGGCAGCAGACGTACGCCGACGTCATCGGGGCTGACGCGCTGGCGGCGCTGGACCAGACCGAGATCGCCGAGCAGTGGTCCCGCACCATCGCCAGCCCGCCTGACGCCCGCGTGCGCGTCCTCGTGGCGCTCGAGCGGGCCACGCTGCGGGGCTTCACGCTGGTCCACCCGTGCTTCGATCCCGATGCCGACCAGGTGGCCGACGGCGAGATCGGCGAGTTCGTGGTCGATCCGGCGCACCGTGAGGCCGGACACGGATCACGGCTGGTCAACGCCGCCGTCGACACGCTGAGCGCCGATGGGTTCAGCCGGGTCGTGTGGTGGGTCGACGCCTCGGACGACGCCCTGCGCGAGTTCGCGACCGAGTCCGGCTGGGAGGCCGATGGCGCTCACCGCGAGCTGGCTGCCGAGACCGGCGCGCACGTGAAGCAGGTGCGCCTCCACACGAGCCTCCTGGAGTGAGTGTCCCCACCGACCGGTCGGTGATCGCCGACTCGTTGGGGGTCTCGGCCGCTGTCGGTCTGTACGGCATCTCCTTCGGTGCGATCGCCACCTCGTCCGGGCTGTCGGTCCTGCAGGCCTGCTCGCTGTCACTGCTGGTCTTCACCGGAGCCTCGCAGTTCGCCTTCGTGGGGGTGATCGCCGCCGGCGGGTCCGCACTCACCGGTGCCCTCGCGGCCGTGCTCCTTGGCAGCCGCAACATGTTCTACGGCATCGCGCTCGCTCCGCGGCTGCGGCTGTCGCGGGGTGCCCGGACGGCAGCGGCCCACCTGGTCATCGACGAGTCGACGGCGATGGCCATCACCCGCACCACGCCTCGCCAGACCCGGCTCGGATTCTTCTGGACCGGCCTCGGTGTCTTCACCCTGTGGAACCTGGCGACGTTGATCGGCGCCGTGGCCGGCGAGGCGCTGGGCGATCCGCGCACCTACGGGCTGGATGCTGCCGTCGGCGCGGCCTTCCTGGGGCTGTTGTGGCCCAGGCTCGCCTCCCGGTCCAGTCGGCTGGTCGCCCTCGTCGGCGCCGCCGTCGCCACAGGGCTCATCTCGGTGACCCCTGCTGGTGCGCCGATCATCGTCGGTGGCGCGGTCGCGGTCGGTGTCGGCCTGCTGTGGCGACCGGAGCCGACCCGGTGACCGGCCTCTGGCTCGGCATCGTGCTGAGCGCTGCGGGTTGCTTCGCCTTCAAGCTGGCCGGCCTGTCGGTGCCTGAGCGCGTGCTCTCCCACCGCCTCACCGTGCGCATCTCCGACCTCATCCCGGTCGGTCTGCTCGGCGCACTGATCTCGGTGCAGGTGCTCGCCGACGGCACCACGGTCGTGGTCGATGCGCGTCTGGCCGCCCTCGGCGTGGCCGCGGTGCTGCTGTGGCTGCGGGTGCCGTTCCTGCCCATGGTGATCCTCGCCGCCGCCTCCGCCGCCCTCCTCCGCCTGCTCCTCTAGTTCCCGCTGAGCCTGACGTTTCGACGCGACTCGCCAGCGTGTTGCGGTCCGAACGTCAGGCTCAGCGGGAACTAGAGATCGAGGATCGACTCGAGGCCGACGGTGAGGCCGGGGCGGGTCGAGACGGCGCGCACGGCGGCGACCACGCCCGGCATGAAGGACTCGCGGTCGTGCGAGTCGTGCCGGATGGTGAAGGTCTCCCCTGCTCCCCCGAGCACGACCTCCTGGCTCGCGACGTACCCGCGGGCGCGCAGGGCGTGCACCGGGATGCCGGCGACCGTCGCACCTCGAGCACCGTCGGGATCGGTGTGGGTGGCATCCGGCAGCGCCGATGCGCCAGCCGCGGCTCGGGCCTCGGCGATCATCTCGGCCGTGCGCGTCGCGGTGCCGGACGGGGCGTCCACCTTGTCGGGGTGGTGCATCTCGACGATCTCGATCGACTCGAAGAACGGCGCCGCCTCGGCGGCGAACTTCATCATCAGCACGGCGCCGATCGAGAAGTTGGGCACGATCAGCACGCCCACCTGCGGGTCGTCACCCAGCAGGTCGCGGACCTGCGCGATCCGGTCGTCGTCGAAGCCGCTGGTGCCGACGACGACGTGGACGCCCTGCGCGATGCACTCCCGCACATGATCCAGCGCCACGTTGGGCTGGGTGAAGTCCAGGGCCACGTCGGCCGATGCCAGTGCGTCGAGCGAGTCATCGACGTCGATCTCGGCGCAGACCTCGAGACCGTCGGCGGCTGTGAGCGCCTGCACCGACTGAGAGCCCATGCGCCCCTGAGCGCCCAGCACCGCGACCCGTTGTGTCATGACGCTCAGCCTATCGACGCGACCAGATCCGCGAGCACGGCGACACCGGCCTCGACCTCGGCGAACGACGTCGACAACGGCGACAGACCCAGGCGAATCAGATCCGGCTCGCGAAAGTCCGGCAGCACGCCGCGGGCTGCGGCGGCCGCGGTGATCTCCCGCGCCCTGGGGTGCCGCACCGCGACGTGCCCACCGCGTTCGGCAGCTTCTCGCGGGGTCACGGTGTCGAGTCCGTGCGCATCGAGCAGGTCGAGGGCGAAGGACGTGAGCGCGGTCGACTTGGTCCGGATGGCCTCGGTGCCGGCCTCAGCGGTCAGCCGGACCCCCTCCTGAACGGCGATCATCCCCGCGACCGGCGGCGTGCCCGACAACATCCGACGAATCGACGGCGCCGCCTCGTACTGGTCACCCATCGCGAACAGATCAGCGGCGCTCCACCAGCCCTCGATCGGCTGTCGGGCGTCGGCGAGGTGCCGCTCGGCGACGTAGATGAACGCCGGTGCTCCGGGACCGGCGTTGAGGTACTTGTAGGTGCAGCCGACCGCGAGGTCGACCCCCGCGCCGTCCAGATCGATGGGCAGCGCACCCACTGAGTGGCACACGTCCCACAGGGCGAGAGCACCGGCGGCGTGGATCTGGTTTGTCAGCGAGGCCAGGTCGAGCAGCAGCCCGCTGCGGTAGTCGACGTGATTCAGCACGACCACGACGGTGCGTTCGCCGACGACGTCGGTCAGGTCGGTCGGATCGTCCACGAACCTGACGTCGAGGCCACGCGCCCGAGCCACGGACTCGACCAGGTAGCGGTCGGTCGGGAAGCCGGAGCGTTCGACCACGATCTCGGTTCGTCCGGGTCGCAGGTCGGCCGCGGTGTGCAGCAGCTTGTACAGGCACACCGACGTCGAGTCGGCCACGACGGTCTGGCCAGCCGCGGCACCCATCAGTGCTCCGACCTCGTCGCCGACGACGACGGGCAGATCCACCCATCGGTCGGACCAGCCGCGGATGAGATCGCGACCCCACTCATCTCTCACGAATTCCACCAACCGATCGCGGGTCGCGATCGGCAGCCGGCCCAGCGAGTTGCCGTCGAAGTACGCGACCAGGTCGTCATCGATCACGAAGCGGTCGCGGAACGCGGTCAACGGGTCGGCTGCGTCGAGCTCGGCTGCGGTGGTCATCTGGTGATCCTCTCGCGAGTGGCGCATTGTGTCCGTCGAGTGGCGCAGATTGGTCGCTTCGCGCTACGAAAGTGCGCCAAACTGCGCCACTCGCGGGGGTGGGTGGGGTGGGACGCAGGACGCCCCCACCCGGCAGTCGGGTGGGGGCGTCCTGGTGAGGCTGGATCAGGCGTCGGCCGGAGCCGGCTCCTCGTCGGACTCGGCGGGAGCGTCCGCCGGGACCGGGATCAGCGAGATCTTGCCGCGGTCGCCGAGCTCGGCGATCTGGACCTGGATCTTCTGACCGATCGAGACGACGTCCTCGACGTTGTTGACCCGCTGGCCACCGTTGAGGTCGCGCAGCTTGCTGATGTGCAGCAGGCCGTCCTTGCCGGGGCTCAGCGAGATGAACGCACCGAAGTCGACGACCTTGACGACGGTGCCGAGGTAGCGCTCGCCGACCTCGGGCATCGTCGGGTTGGCGATCTGGTTGATCGCGTCGCGGGCGGCCTCGGCCGCGCCACCGATACCCGCCACATAGACCGTGCCGTCGTCGTCGATCGAGATCTTCGCGCCGGTGTCAGCCTGCAGCTGGTTGATGATCTTGCCCTTCGGCCCGATGACCTCGCCGATCTTGTCGACGGGGATGCGGATCGTGAGGATCTTCGGGGCGTGCGGGCTCATCTCGTCCGGCTCGTCGATGGCCTCGGCCATGACGTCCAGGATCGCGAGACGCGCACCCTTGGCCTGCGTCAGCGCGCCACCGAGGATGTCGGCGGGGAAGCCGTCCAGCTTGGTGTCCAGCTGGAGGGCCGTGATGAACTCCCGGGTTCCGGCAACCTTGAAGTCCATGTCGCCGAAGGCGTCCTCGGCTCCGAGGATGTCGGTCAGCGTGACGAACTTCTGCTCGCCGTCGACCTCGCCGGAGATGAGGCCCATCGCGATGCCAGCCACCGCTGCGCGCAGCGGCACACCGGCGTTGAGCAGGCCGAGCGTCGAGGCGCAGACCGAGCCCATCGACGTGGAGCCGTTGGAGCTCAGCGCCTCGGACACCTGGCGGATCGCGTACGGGAACTCCTCGCGCGTCGGCAGCACGGGCAGCAGCGCCCGGCCGGCGAGCGCGCCGTGACCGATCTCGCGACGCTTGGGCGAGCCCACGCGTCCGGTCTCACCGGTGGAGAACGGCGGGAAGTTGTAGTTGTGCATGTAGCGACGCGTGGTCTCGGGCGAGAGCGTGTCGAGCTTCTGCTCCAGGTCGAGCATGTTCAGCGTGGTGATGCCCATGATCTGGGTCTCTCCACGCTGGAACAGCGCCGAGCCGTGGACGCGGGGCACGATGCCGACCTCGGCGCTGAGCGCACGGATGTCCGCGAGTCCGCGACCGTCGATGCGGACGTGGTCGCGCAGCGTGCGCTCGCGCACGACCGACTTGGTGACGGCGCGAACTGCCGCGCCGATCTCCTTCTCGCGGCCTTCGAACTGCGCGCCGATCTGATCCAGGACGTCAGCCTTGATCTCGGACTCACGCTCCTCGCGGTCGGCCTTGTGCAGGATCGTCATGGCCTCGGCCAGCTTGTCCTTGGCGGCGGACTCGACGGCGGCGTACACGTCGTCCTCGTAGTCCAGGAAGATCGGGAAGTCGCGGACCGGCTTGGCGGCGGTCTCGGCGAGCTTGCTCTGCGCCTCACACAGCTGCTTGATGAATCCCTTGGCGGCGTCGAGGCCACCGGCCACGACCTCCTCGGTGGGGGCCTGGACGCCGGACTGGACGAGGTCCCAGGTCATCTCGGTGCTCTCGGCCTCGACCATCATGATGGCGACGTCGCCCTCAGCGGTGATGCGGCCGGCGACGACCATGTCGAAGACGGCGTTCTCGAGCTGGCTGTGGGTCGGGAAGCCGACCCACTGACCGTCGATCAGGGCGACGCGGGTGGCGCCGACCGGACCGGTGAACGGCAGGCCGGAGATCTGGGTGGACGCCGAGGCGGCGTTGATGGCCAGCACGTCGTACGGGGCGTCGGGGTTGAGCGCCAGCACCGTGATGACGACCT
>JBBSKV010000013.1:0-13769 GCA_038255955.1 Propionibacteriales bacterium | reverse complement strand
GTCGGGTACGTCACGCCGACCTTCTTGTTGAAGGCCAGCGCGGTGTCGGACTTGGACCGGTTGAGCACGCCCACGAACTTCACGTCCTTGTCGGCGTACTGCTCGGAGACCTCCTGCAGGGCCGGCATCTCCTTGCGGCACGGCGGGCACCACGGGCCCCACACGTTGACGACGATGGTCTGGCCGGCCCAGTCGGCCGTGGTCAGCGCGTTGCCCTCGAGGTCGTCGCCGGACAGCACCGGCGCTTCCTTGCGCTCGGCTGCGGGCACCACCGTGATCTGCCCGGCACCCGAGACGTAGCCGGAGGTGTCAGTGTCGCCGCTGGCGCCGGAGCAGCCGGCCAGGAAGACCGTCGCCAGCACGGCGACCACCCATCTGCGGGTCACGGTCACGCTCCTCCGGAGAAGGTGTTTCCCTTGAGCGGGTCGGGCAGCAGATCCCCGGCCGGCTCGCTGTAGACGACGCCGGTGAACCGGTCGTCCTCGAAGGTCAGCGACGTGAGGCTCGCGAGGGTGCACTGGCGGTTGCGAGGGTCGTGGGCGTAACGCTTCTTCTCGTACATGCGCCGAGCGGTCCAGACGGGCAGCTGGTGCGACACGATGACCGCCTCGGCGCCGCGGGCGGCCTCCCGGGCGTCGTCGATGGCAGCACGCATGCGGGCGGCGATCTCCAGATACGGCTCGCCCCACGACGGGCGCATGGGATTGCGCAGCAACCACCAGCGGTCGGGCCGCAGGAACGCCTTGGGGCCGACTCCGACGGACTTGCCCTCGAACTTGTTGCCGGCCTCGATGACGCGCTCGTCATTGGTGATGGGCAGCGACAGGATCTGCGACAGCGGGGTGGCCGTCTCCTGGGCGCGCTCCAACGGCGACGCCACGAGGTGGGTGATCGTGTGCCCCTCCAGCGATTGGGCGACCTTGGCCGCCATCTCGTGGCCGAGGTCCGACAGGTGATATCCGGCAATGCGTCCGTACAGGACACCGAGCGGGTTGTGCACCTCTCCGTGGCGCATGAGGTGGACGATTGTTCGCGTGGTCATCGGGGGCCTCGGGGGTCGGGCTGAGCGGCAGCAGCGGCGGCAGCGGCGTTGGGAAGTGCTTCGGCAATTCTAGAGAGTGCCTCCTCGTCGTGAGCAGCCGAGACGAACCACGACTCGAAGGCACTCGGCGGCAGGTACACGCCGGCGTCGAGCATGGCGTGGAAGAACGCGGCATAGCGCCAGGTCTCCTGCGCCTGCGCACCGGCGAAATCGATGACGGGCTGGTCGACGCCCCAGAACACGCTGAACATCGATCCGCTGTTCTGGATCCGGTGCACGACGCCGGCGGTGTCCAGCGCCTCGGCGACCAGCTGCTGCAGCTGGGTGGACGCAGCGCCGAGCCGCTCGTAGGCAGCGTCGTCGGCGTTCTGCAAGGTGGCGAGTCCAGCCGTGGTGGCGATCGGATTGCCCGACAACGTGCCGGCCTGGTAGACGGGGCCTGACGGAGCCAGCTGGGACATGATGTCGGCCCGACCTCCGAAGGCGGCCGCGGGGAATCCCCCACCCATCACCTTGCCGAAGGTCAGCAGATCCGGTCGCCATCCCTCGACGGCGCCGTCGAGCCCCCACTGGCCCGAGTGGGTCACGCGGAAGCCGGTCATGACCTCGTCGCTGATGAACAGTGCCCCGTGACGTGCCGTGATCTCGGAGAGGAACTGGTTGAACCCCGGCTCGGGCGGGACCAGGCCCATGTTCCCGGCGGCGGCTTCAGTGATGACGCACGCGATCCGGTCCCCCAGCTGCTCGAAGGCGGCCTCGACGCCGGCACGGTCGTTGTAGTCCAGCACCACGGTGTCGGCTGTCACGTGGGCCGGGACGCCGGGAGTTCCCGGGATGCCCAGGGTCACGACGCCCGAGCCCGCCTCGGCGAGCAGCGCGTCGACGTGTCCGTGATAGCAGCCGGCGAACTTGACCACGGTGTCGCGGCCCGTGAAGGCGCGCGCCAGCCGCACGGCCGACATGGTGGCCTCGGTGCCCGACGACACCATCCGCACCAGCTCGACCGGGGTGCGGCCGACGATCTCCTCTGCCAGCTCGACCTCGGGCTCGCTGGGCGTGCCGAACGACGTGCCACGCGCGACGGCTGCGCCGACCGCTTCCAGGACCGCGGGGTGGGCGTGGCCCAGCAGCATCGGCCCCCACGATCCGACGAGGTCCACGTACTCGTTCCCGTCGACGTCGGTCAGCCAGGCGCCCCGGCCGGAGGCCATGAACACCGGAGACCCGCCGACGGCCCGAAAGGCTCGGACCGGGGAGTTGACGCCACCCGGTGCAACCGCCTGGGCACGGGAGAACAGTTGTCGAGATGCTTGCAGCTCACTCACTGCTCCAGTGTCTCTGCGTGCTTGACGTAGCCGTAACCCGGGGGCCCGCCTATCGTTGTCACTTGTAACGCTCACATGACCCTGGTCACACGGGCGCCGCCCGACCGCCGCCGTGGCAGGGCATCCTTGGAGGGATCACACTCATGGCTCGTCGTTCGTTGACTCGCTGGCAGAAGGCCAGCGCGCTGGTACCCATGGCCGTCCTCGTGGCCGCCTGGGGAGCCGCGCTGACCAACACCGGACTTGCCAACGCCTCCGACGAGGCCGATGCCGGCGTGGTTCCCGACGTGCCCGGCGCCGCCTTCGACGAGCCGGCCAGCGTGCAGAAGGCTCCGAGCGGCATCGATCCGCGCGGCGGATCCAACATGGCCGTCGCCACGCTGTCGGCCAATGGCATCCCGGCTGCTGCGCTGTTCGCGTACCGCCGGGCGGAGAACCTGCTGGGCAAGGCCGACGAGTCCTGCAAGCTGCCGTGGCACCTGGTGGCTGCCATCGGTCGCGTCGAGTCCAACCACGGCCGCACCAACAACAACACGCTCAGCGCCGACGGCACCGCGAAGCCCGGCATCTACGGCGTCCCGCTCGACGGCAAGGACGGCCGCGCGCGCATCAACGACACCGACAACGGCAAGCTCGACAAGGACCCCGTCCTGGACCGTGCCGTCGGTCCCATGCAGTTCATCCCCGGCACGTGGTCCTCGGTCGGCGTCGACGCCGACGGCGACGACTCCAAGAACCCGCAGGACATCGACGACGCCGCCACCGCGGCTGGCGTCTACCTGTGCGCCGGTCCCGGCAACCTCTCGAAGCGCTCCGACGCGGAGGCGGCCGTCCTGCGGTACAACCGGTCGCAGGCCTACGTGGACCTGGTGCTGTCCATCTCCAAGCGCTATGCCGCCGGTGACTTCACCCAGTCGCCCAACGTCTACACGACCTCCCCCATGCTGACGAATCGCTCCTCGGACCAGACCCTCACCCCGGGCCAGCGCAGCAAGGCCGCCAAGCAGGAGAGGAAGTTCAACTCCAAGCCGAAGAAGAAGAGTGGCGGATCGACGGGCAGCACGCCGTCGACGGGCGGCACCGGTACCACCACCACCGGTGGTGGCGGCGGAATCGTTCCCGGCACTGGCTCGACCGGCTCGACCGGCGGCAGCCCCGTGGGTGGCGCTGTCGAGGACACGGTGAAGGACACCGTCAAGGACCCGGTCACCAAGACGCTGACCAGGGCCGAGGCGGTTGTGAAGTGCACCGCCGAGACGGCACTGGTCGTGTTCGGGAAGACCGAGGCCTACAACACGTGCATGGCCCGGTACGGCTACTGATCCACCTCAGCGGGTGAGGCGGGCGGCGATCTCGGCGGCCCAGTAGGTCAGCACGATGTCGGCGCCTGCGCGGCGAATGGACAGCACGACCTCGTCGATGGCGCGGTCCCGCTCGATCCAGCCATTCGCGGCGGCCGCCTCGACCATCGCCATCTCGCCGGAGATGTTGTACGCGGCGACCGGCACGTCGACGGCGTCGCGCACCTGGCGGATGACGTCGAGGTAGCTCAGGGCCGGCTTGACCATGACGATGTCAGCGCCTTCGGCGATGTCGAGCATGACCTCGCGCATCGACTCGCGGGCGTTGGCCGGGTCCTGCTGGTACGTCTTTCGGTCGCCAGTGAGCGTGGAGTCGACGGCCTCGCGGAACGGGCCGTAGAAGGCCGAGGAGTACTTCGCGGCGTAGGCGAGGATGACGGTGTCGTCGTGGCCCGCGGCGTCGAGAGCGCTGCGGATGGCGCCGACCTGGCCGTCCATCATGCCGCTGGGGCCGACGACGTGGGCGCCGGACTCGGCCTGCACCACGCCCATCTGGGCGTAGATGGCCACGGTCGCGTCGTTGTCGACCCGTCCCTGGTTGTCGAGCACTCCGCAGTGGCCGTGATCGGTGAACTCGTCGAGGCACAGGTCGGACATGACCAGCAGGTCGTCGCCGACCTCCGCGCGGGCATCGCGCAGGGCCACGTTGAGGATGCCGTCCGGATCGAGCGCTCCCGATCCGGTGGCGTCCTTGTGCTCGGGGACGCCGAACAGCATGACGCCGCCAAGACCCAGTGCTGCGGCCTCGGCGCAGGCCTTGCGGGCCGACTCCCGCGTGTGCTGGACGACGCCCGGCATCGAGGAGATCGCCCGAGGCTCGCTGCGCCCCTCGGCCACGAACATCGGCAGCACCAGCTGGCTGGGCTGGACGTGCGTCTCCGCGACGAACCGCCTCATCGCCGGCGACGAGCGCAGGCGACGAGGACGGTCCGCGGGGAAGGCCACGATCAGGCCTTGCGGCTCGGGGTGCGGCGCGTGGTGGGCCGCTTCTGCGACGGCCGCAGGACCGGCTCGCCGGCCTCGACGAACTCCAACCGGCGGGCCGCACCGAACTCGGCGAGCGCGTCGGCCAGCAGCTCGACCGACGGCTCCTCGGCCATCACGTCGACCCGCAGGCCGTGCTCCTCGGCGGTCTTGGCCGTGGCCGGGCCGATGCACGCGATGATGGTCTGCGCGTGCGGCTTGCCCGCGATGCCCACCAGGTTGCGCACCGTCGAGGACGACGTGAACATGACGGCGTCGAACTTGCCGGACTTGATCGCCTCACGCACGGGCGCGGGCGGCGGGGCCGCCCGGACGGTGCGGTAGGCCGTGACGTCGTCGACCTCCCAGCCGAGGTCGATCAGGCCCGCGACCAGCGTCTCGGTGGCGATGTCGGCGCGCGGCAGGAACACCCGGTTGATGGGGTCGAGCAGATCGTCGTACGGCGGCCAGTCCTCGAGCAGACCACGAGCGGACTGCTCGCCGGAGGGCACCAGATCGGGTCGGATGCCCCAGGTGCGGATCGCCTCGGCGGTCTTGTCACCGACGGCGGCGATCTTCAGGCCCGAGAACGCGCGGGCGTCGAGGCCGTACTCCTCGAACTTCTCGCGGACGGCCTTGACGGCGTTGACGCTGGTGAAGGCGATCCACTCGTAGCGGCCCTCGACCAGACCGCGCACGGCCTTGTCCATCTGCTGCGGGTTGCGGGGCGGCTCGACCGAGATGGTCGGGACCTCCTCGGAGATCGCGCCGAAGCCGCGCAGGCGGCGAGCCAGTCCGGCCGACTGCTCCTTGGTGCGGGGCACCAGGACGCGCCAGCCGTACAGCGGCTTGGTCTCGAACCACGAGAGCGTGTCCCGCATGTCGACGACGGCACCGACGACCGTGATGGCCGGGGACGTCATGCCAGCCGCTGCGGCGTCGGCGGCGATGTTCGCCAGCGTGGAGACGACTGTCGACTGCTCGGTGGTGGTGCCCACCCGGGTCATCGCCACTGGGGTGTCCGCGTTGCGGCCGGCATCGATCAGACCGGTCGCGACCTCGTCGATCCGCCCGACGGCCGCCAGCAGCACCAGCGTGTCCGAACCGGCGTGATCGGCCCAGCTCACCTTGGCATCACCCACGTTGACGACCGAGTACTCGCGGTGCGTGCGGTTGGTCAGCGGCACGCCGGCGTACGCCGGGACGGCCGACACCGACGAGATGCCCGGCACGATCTCGAAGCCGATGCCGGCCTTGGTGCAGGCCACTGCCTCCTCGGGCGCCGTCGCGTAGGTGAACGGGTCGCCCGCGACGAGGCGCACGACCTGCGCGCCGGTCTTGGCGTGCCGGACGACGATGCGGGCGCGGGCCGCGTGGGTGAGGGTCTCGCCGTCCTCGCTGGAGCCGCCGTCGACGATCTCGGCGCCGTTGGTGACGAGCGCGGCCTGTTCGGGCTGCTCGATGATGACGACGTCCGCCAACGCCAACAGCTCGGCGGCGCGGACGGTGAGCAGACTCTCGTCGCCCGGGCCGGCTCCCACGAAGCTCACGTGTCCCATCGCCTTTCGGGCGCGGGGAACGGGCGGGGTGGAGACGGTACTGGTCATCTCTGCGGTCACTGGGTGTCCTTTTCTCGTGCTGCCGGTGTTCAGGAGGTCACCGACATGAGGGCGTCGGCCCCTTCGGCGAGCATCTCGACAGCGAGACGTTCACCGACCGCGGCGGCCTGCGCAGGCAGACCGGTCGCGGACAGACGGATGGTGGGCGAGCCGGAGATGTCTCCGACCACAGCTCGAAGCCACAGCTCGTCGCCGTCATCGCCCCAGGCGATCTCGGCGAGAGCTCCGACTGGAGCACTGCAGCCTGCTTCCAAGGTGGCGAGGAGGCTGCGTTCGGCGGTGACGGCCGCGCGGGTGTCGCGGTCGTCGAGAACGCCGAGAATGCGAGCGGTCGCGTCATCATCGACGCGGCACTCGCAGGCCAGCGCACCCTGCCCGGGAGCAGGGAGCATCTGGATGGGATCGATGACCTCGGTGATGTCGTCGAGACGACCGAGGCGGGCCATGCCGGCGCGAGCCAGCAGGACGGCGTCGACGTCGCCAGCGCCGATCTTGCCGATGCGGGTGTCGACGTTGCCGCGGATGCCGACGACCTCGAGGCCCAGCCCCAGCGCGTTCAGCTGGCTCTCGCGGCGCGGGGAGCCGGTGCCCACCCGAGCGCCTTGGGGCAGCTCGCCGAGCGTCAGCCCGTCGCGGGCGATGACACAGTCGCGCGGATCCTCACGGACCGGGATGGCGGCCAGCAGCAGAGCGGGGTGCACCGCGGTGGGAAGGTCCTTCAGGGAGTGCACCGCGACGTCGATGCGGCCGTCGACCAGGGCTTCGCGCAGGGATGCGACGAAGACTCCCTGGCCGCCCATCGTGGTCAGGGGCGCCATGTTGCGGTCACCCTCGGTGGAGATCAGGACGATCTCGACCTCGACGCCGGCCTCGGCGACGAGGCGGTCGGCGATCTGCCGGGTCTGGGTGGTGGCGAGGGCCGAGGCCCGCGTGCCGATGCGCAGAGCTGTCATGCGTCATCACCGCTGATCCGGGTGACGGCCTCGACGGCCGACGGGTCGAGGGCGAACAGGTCGGCGAGGGCGTCGGCGTAGGTGAGCCCCGCCGGATCCTCGATGAGCTGCTGGACCCGGACGGTGGGTGCGTGGATGAGCTTGTCCGCGACGCGGTGCAGGGCCTGGCGCACCGCTGCCTGCTGGTCGTCGGTGAGATCGCTGATGCGCGACTCGAGGCGTCCCAGCTCTGCTGCCACGACGTCGGTGGCCATGGTGCGCAGCGCCACGACGGTTGGCGTGACACGCGAGGCCGACTTGGCAGCCAGGAACGAGCGGACCTCGTCCTCGACGATCGAGCGCACCTGCTGCACGTCCGAGGACAGCGAGCCCTCGGCGCCGAGCGTGGCCAGCATGGAGATGTCGACCAGACGCACGCTCGCCAGCTCGCAGACGCGCGGATCGACGTCGCGCGGCAATGCCAGGTCGATCATCGTCATGGGGCGAGCGCGATCTGCCACGGCCCGCTCCACACGCTCGCGGTCGAACACGATGCCGCTGGCGCCGGTGCAGCTGATGACCACGTCGGCAGCGGCCAGCTCGACATCGAGGGAGTCCCACCGGACGGCGCTGACGCCGTGGCTCGCGACCAGGGCGAACGCCTTCTGGTACGTGCGGTTGGCGACCATGATGTGGTGCGGGGCCACCCCGCGATCGATCAGGGTGCGGACCGCGAGATTGGCCATGGTGCCGGCTCCGGCGACCAGGAAACGGGTGTCGGCGGCAGCGACCGCATCACCGGCGACGGCGAGTCCGGCGGTGACGATCGAGGGCGCGAGACGATCGATGCCGGTCTCGTTGTGCCCGCGCTTGCCGATGCGCAGCGCCTGCTGGAACAACGCGTTGAGCGCCGAACCGACCGTGGACTCGGCCTGCGCGCCGTGCAGGGCATCGCGCACCTGACCCAGGATCTGGCTCTCGCCGAGGATCATCGAGTCGAGCCCCGCGGTGACACCGAACAGGTGGGCGACGGCGGCGTCGTCGAAGTGCACGTAGACGTGGCGCACGAGCTCGTCGCGATCGAGCCCCGCGTGCTCGGCGAGCAGCCGCGAGACCTCCTCGACCGAGCCGTGGAAGCGATCGGCCTCGACGTACACCTCGACCCGGTTGCTGGTGGAGATGACGACAGACTCGCTGACGGCCGGGGTCTCGAGCACGCGGCGCGACAGCTTGACGGCCGCATCGGTGTCGAGCGACGCACGCTCCAGCACCTCGATGGGTGCGGACTTGTGGGACATGCCCACCATCAGGACGCTCATGCGGAAGCCTCCCCGACCGTGGTGGGCGAAGCAGCGCCGGCGCCGGCTGCCGCGCTTCCCGGATGTGTCTTGCGCTGCTCGTGGTACGCCAGGATCTGCAGCTCGATCGACAGGTCGACCTTGCGCAGGTCGACGCCCTCGGGCACCTGCACGACAGCCGGTGCGAAGTTCAGGATGCTGGTGATGCCGGCGGCCACCAGCTTGTCCGCGACCGGCTGCGCGGCCTCGCCCGGCGTGGCGATGATGCCGATCGACACCCCGCGCTCGGCGATGACGGCGTCCAGGTCGTCCAGGGACGTGACCGTGATGCCCGAGATGATCGTGCCGACCCGCGACGGGTCGGAGTCCACGAGGGCGGCCACGCGGATGCCGCGCGAGCTGAAGCCCTGGTAGGCCGACAGGGCGGACCCCAGGTTGCCGACGCCGACGATGACGACGTCCCAGTCCTGGGTCTGGCCGATCTCCCGAGCGATCTGGTAGCGCAGGTACTCGACCTCGTAGCCGACCCCGCGGGTGCCGTAGGACCCGAGGTACGACAGGTCCTTGCGCAGCTTGGCCGGATTGACGCCGGCCTGCTCGGCGAGCTCGTTGGACGAGCACGTGGCAACGCCCTGGTCGATCAGGGTCGTGAGTGCCCGCAGGTAGATGGGCAGCCGGGCCACGGTTGCATCAGGGACACCGCGGTCTGCATGGACGGCAGAGCCGTCCTGCTGATCGTCGGCGAGCGGGGCGTTGCGCAGAATCGTCACAGGTCTCCATCGCTGCGACGCCGGGAATTTCCTGCGTGAGGAGAGCGTCGAGCGCTTCGCCAGTTTACGAGTTTGTGAACGCGTTAACAAAATCGAGGCGGCTCCGGGTGGCGCAGGTCACACCAACTTCGTGCCGCGACGCGACGTGTCAGTGCCGCTCGAGAGCCTGCCGCAGGCGTAGGGCGTCAACCCGCCAGAAGTCGTGCTGGCTGCCGTCGACGAAGGTGACCGGCACCTGATCGGTGAACTGACCTGCCAGGACGGCGTCCTCGTCGATGTCGATGCGAGCCCAGGTCACGCCGAGGTCCTCGCACACCTGGGCCACGACAGCCTCGGCCTGGGCGCACAGGTGGCAGCCGTCGCGCGAGTAGACGACGACCCGCGCCGCGTCAGCGTGCGGGACGCTCACCATTGATCGAGGCCCAGCGCCTCGGACCGGGCCAGCGCGCGAAGCCGTCCCTTCTCGATCTTGCCGGTCGCCGAGCGGGGCAGGCCCGACACGATCGCGATGCGGGTGGGCTGCTTGAAACGAGCCAGTCGGGTGCGACAGCGCGCCTCGACAGTCTCGATCAACGCCTCGCGGTCCTGCGTTGGCGCCGCCTCGACGAATGCGACGACGGCCTCGCCGGTCTCCTCGTCGGGCAGGCCCACGACGGCCACCTGGGTGACGCCGACGACATCCGCGATCACGTCCTCGACCTCGGAGGGGTAGACGTTGAACCCGGACACGATGATGAGCTCACGAAGCCGGTCGACGACCGTCAGATCTCCATCCGCGTCGATGAAGCCGATGTCACCCGTGGCGTACCAACCGTCCGCGTCGGGTCCGTCGGCGCCGTCCGGCCAGTAGCCGGAGAAGAGATTGGCGCCGCGCAGCCAGATCTGGGCCGGATCGCCGGACGTGGCCGACCCGTCCACCAAGTCGGCCGGCGTCAGCTCGGTCTCGATGATGCGGATCTCCAGCCCGGGCAGCGGTCGCCCGACCGAGCCGGCCTTCGGCGGTTCGGTCCGCTCACGATCCGATGCGAGGGTGACGGCCACGACGGGCGCGGTCTCGGTGAGTCCGTACCCCTCTTCTATGAACAGGCCCGACGACTCGGTGAACGCAGCGGCGAGGTCCGGGTCGAGGCTGGAGGCCCCCGACAGCACGGTGCGCACGCCGGCGAGCTTCTGGCGCAGGTCGGTGCGGCCGGCCCATGCCGCGATGACCGGCGGAGCGAGCGGCAGGTTGGTGATGCCCTCAGCGGCGATGAGGTCCAGCAGTCCTGCCGGATCGAATCGGTCGACCAGCACCACGCGTGCGCCCTGACGAGCGGCTTGGCCGAGCACAGCATTGAGTCCGTAGACGTGGAACATCGGCAGCAGGCCGAGACCGACGTCATCGGGCTGCATCGGAGGGTTCTCCAGCGAGGCCACCTGGTCGATGTTGGCCAGCAGTGCGCGGTGGGTCAGCATGGCGCCGCGCGGCTTGCCGCTGCTGCCCGAGGTGTACAGCACCACCGCGAGCGTCTCGGCGTCCGGAGGCGCCGCCGGCGCGGTGCCGGAGGCGCCGGAGAGGAAGGCGTCGAAGCCGGTCTCGTCGTCGATCGCGGGGGTGCCGTTGACGATGACCGACGGTGGGTGCCCCAGACCGTCGGCGACCGCTTCGCGCACCCGAGGTGCGCCGGTCTCGTCGGCCAGCACCACGCGGGTCAGGGAGTCGCCCAGCATGCGGGTGATCTCGGTCGTGGTCGAGCGCGGATTGATGGGCACGGCCACCATGCCGCCGCGCAGGATGCCGTAGTACGCGATCGGCAGATCGATCCGGTTGGCCATGACGACGGCCACTCGGTGGCCGGCGATCAGGCCCCGGGAGGAGAGGCCACGTGCGATCGCGTCGGCGGCCTCATCGAGCTGTCGCCAGGTCATCTCACGACGTTCGGGGCGAAATTCCACCAGCGCGACACCGTCGGGGTCGCGCTCGGCAGCCGCCCTGACCAGGTCGCTGACATTGACGATCACACGCCCGAGTCAACCACACCACCTCGCGAGGAATCCCGGCTAATGTCATGGCATGTCACGAGACGGATCGGCGTCAGAACCGCGCAACTTGCGGTCCCGCTCGGTCCTCGCCGGCCAGGCCGCCGCCGCGGCCGCCGAGGTCGAGCACGCGCTCGACGTCGGCATGGACGAGCGGGGCGCGGCGTTCTTCGACGTCGACAACACGATCATGCAGGGCGCCTCGATCTTCCACCTGGCACGCGGGCTGCACCGTCGCGAGTTCTTCACGACCACCGACATCGCCAAGGCGGCGTGGCAACAGTTCTACTTCCGTGTGCTCGGGGTCGAGGATCCTGAACACATCGAGAACGCCCGTTCGTCGGCTCTCGCCTTCATCGCCGGCCACCGCGTCAGCGAGCTGCAGCAGATCGGCGAAGAGATCTTCGACGAGAACATGGCCGACAAGATCTGGCCGGGCACGCGGGCCATCGCGCAGTGGCACCTCGACCGGGGTCAACGGGTCTGGTTGATCACGGCGGCACCCATCGAGATCGCGGCGGTGATCGCGCGCCGACTGGGCCTGACCGGCGCGCTGGGCACGGTGTCCGAGCACGTCGACGGCGTCTACACCGGCAAGCTGGTCGGCGACATGCTGCACGGCGAGGGCAAGGCCGTCGCGGTGCGCGAGATCGCCGAGCGCGAGGGTCTGGTGCTCGACGAGTGCTACGCCTACTCCGACTCCAGCAACGACCTGCCCATGCTGTCGTTGGTCGGCCACCCCTGCGCCATCAACCCCGACAGCACCCTGCGCGCCCATGCGCGGTCCAACGGGTGGCGCATCCGCGACTACCGCACCGGTCGCAAGGTGATGCTGGCCAGCGGCAAGGCGGTCGTCGTCGGAGCCGTGGCCGGAGGCGCGTGGCGGGCCATGCGTCGGCGCCACGGGTGAGCGAAGCGCCGCCCGATGATGCCGATTCGGGTGACATCAAAGGGAGGTCCCCCTAGACTGCCGGTGATCAGGGAGGGCCTGTGAGATCGCTGACGACTGCACTGCGAGCAGCCATCGCGCACGAGCTCACCTGTCTTGACGCCCGCAACCTCGCTCTCGCGATGGTCATCTCGGAGCAGACCGACGCGTTCTCGCCGAACTTCAGCTCGATCAAGCCCGGCGACGACGACCCCCACCCCGAGGCGACCCGCCTGCGCGCCCTCGTCGACCTGGCCAAGGAGGGTGACAGCGAAGCGTTCGGGCAGCTGTACGACCACTACGTCACCGGGATCTTCCGCTTCGTCTACTACCGGGTCGGCTCCAAGCAGCTGGCCGAAGACCTGACCAGCGAGACCTTCGTGCGCGGCCTGCGGTCCATCCAGCGCTTCAGCTGGCAGGGCAAGGACTTCGGGGCCTGGCTCACCACCATCGCCCGCAACCTGATCACCGACCACTTCAAGTCCAGCCGGTCGCGGCTGGAGTTCACCACCGAGAGCATCCCCGAAGGTCGCGCCACGGCCGCTGGCCCGGAGCAGGAGGTTCTCACGCTGATCTCGAACGAGATGTTGTTCGAAGCCGTCAACGGCCTTCCGCCCGAGCAGCGCGACTGCATCCTGATGCGCTTCATCCAGGGCATGTCGATCGCCCAGACTGCGGCTGCCATCGGTCGTAGCGAGGGCGCCATCAAGCAGCTGCAGCTGCGCGCCGTGCGCAGCCTGGCCGGTTCGATGCCTCCGGACGTCCGATGACCGGCCACATTGGTTCAGGGCGTTGCGCCGCGGCCGTAACCCCAGCCCCCTGTGATTCGTTGTTCGAGAAGAGAAAACAGACCACCGCAACCAGAGGAAACCGATGATCCGCCGGCGGGCACCAGACAACGCGCAGTCGTTCGACGACGCGTGGTCTTCCGGCGATCTGGCAGGCACCCCCGCCGAGATCGGCGAGCTGGTCCGCACGGCCGAGCTCCTGTGCCGGTCGGCCGTGGCCGAGCCGTCCGAGGCGTTCCGCACCGGCCTGCGCGACCGGTTGATGGTCGAGGCCGCCGACGTTCTCGCCGCGATGCCGGCACCGGTCCACACCGAGTCCGCACCGCGCCCCGACGTTGCCGACGCCCACCCGGTGCGGCGCCGCCTGGCCGGCCTCACGGCTGCTGCGGTCGCGACGGTCGGCTCGGTCGGCATGATCACCACCAGCGCCACCGCCGTTCCCGGCGATGTCCTGTACCCGCTCAAGCGCGGCGTCGAGTCGGTTCAGCTCGCCCTCCACCGCGGTGACACGTCCCGGGGCGAGTTCCAGCTGGACCAGGCGCGCGAACGCCTGGCCGAGGCCCAGTGGCTGGACTCCAACGACCGGGACGCCCGCGTCGCTGACGTCCTCGAGAACTTCTCGGACCAGGCGACCAACGGCTCCACCCAGTTGTTCGCCGTCTATGTCGAGGACAACGCCACCGCCACCATCGACACGGTCAACGACTTCGCCACCGCAGCGACG
>JBBSKV010000012.1:0-13810 GCA_038255955.1 Propionibacteriales bacterium | reverse complement strand
GTTCGTTCGCCTCCCAGTCGGGCGGCTTCGCCGCGGGACGGTCACGCTGCGCTGGCGCGAACGAACGCTCGGCCGCGGGCGGCCTCGGTTCGTTCGTGTGGGATGGTGAGCACGTGGACCAATCGCACGTCGAGGGTGACCTCGAGCTCGACCAGACCTTGTTCACCGAGGAGCAGATCCTCGACCGCCTGAAGGAGATGGCGGTCGAGATCCAGCGGGACTACGAGGGTCGCGAGCTCCTGCTCGTCGGTGTCCTGCGAGGCGCTGTCATGGTCATGGCCGATCTGGCCCGCAGCCTGGATCGACACGTCGAGATGGACTGGATGGCGGTGTCGTCGTACGGCTCGGGCACCAAGTCCTCGGGCGTCGTGCGGATCCTCAAGGACCTCGACAGCGACCTGCAGGGTCGCGACGTGCTGATCGTCGAGGACATCATCGACACCGGTCTCACGCTGTCGTGGCTGATCACCAACCTGCGCTCGCGCGGACCGGCCTCGGTCGAGATCGCCACCTTGCTGCGCAAGCCCGATGCCGTGCAGACCGACATCGACGTCAAGTACGTCGGCTTCGACATCCCCAACGCCTTCGTCGTGGGGTACGGCCTGGACTACGCCGAGAAGTACCGCAATCTGCGGTGCATCGGCACTCTCGCCCCCCACGTCTACTCGTGACCGGCGCCCACGGACGGAGCCGTCGGAGCCTCGAGCCAAGCGAGGCGTGTGCAGCACCCTGTACCGTCGGAATCCCCACCAGCACAAGGAGGAGTGGAGCTTTCCACGCCTGCTCATGAACCTCAAACGCCTCGCCAAGGGCCCCTGGCTCTGGATCGCCGTCATCACCATCGTGGTGCTGACTGCCATCAACTTCTCCTCGGGTCAGGACGGCTACAAGGAGGTCAAGACCGCGACGATGATCGGGTACCTCGACTCCGGCAAGGTCGCGGAGGTCAAGTTCGTCGACGGTGACCAGGCCATCCGCGCCACGCTGACCGACGACTCTCTGGTCAAGTCCAAGTTCCTGCTGGGCCAGGGCGAGGCGCTCGTGCAGCGCGCCGAGGGCCTGGTCGAGGACAAGAAGCTCAAGAGCTTCGACGTGGAGGTCGCCTCCGGCAACACCCTGGCCAGCATCCTGATCTCGATCGTGCCGTTCCTGCTGTTCATCGGCATCTTCGTGTTCATCCTGTCCCGCATGCAGGGCGGTGGAGCCGGCGTCATGAAGTTCGCCAAGTCCAAGGCGAAGCTGATGAACAAGGACACCCCCCAGACCACGTTCGCCGACGTCGCGGGTTGCGACGAGGCCATCGAGGAGCTGGGCGAGATCAAGGAGTTCCTCGCCGAGCCGGCCAAGTTCCAGGCCGTTGGCGCCAAGATCCCCAAGGGCGTCCTGCTGTACGGACCGCCCGGCACCGGCAAGACCCTGCTGGCTCGCGCCGTCGCGGGTGAGGCGGGGGTCCCGTTCTACTCGATCTCCGGCTCCGACTTCGTCGAGATGTTCGTCGGTGTGGGCGCCAGCCGCGTCCGCGACCTGTTCGAGCAGGCCAAGGAGAACGCCCCGGCCATCGTGTTCATCGACGAGATCGACGCGGTCGGACGCCACCGCGGCACCGGCATGGGCGGCGGCCACGACGAGCGCGAGCAGACCCTCAACCAGCTGCTGGTCGAGATGGACGGCTTCGACGTGCGCGGCGGCGTCATCCTGATCGCCGCCACCAACCGCCCCGACGTGCTCGATCCCGCGCTGCTGCGTCCGGGCCGCTTCGACCGCCAGATCGGCGTGGATGCTCCTGACCTGGCCGGCCGCACCCAGATCCTCAAGGTCCACGCGCGCGGCAAGCCGCTGGGTCCCGGTGTCGATCTGGAGGCCGTCGGTCGCCGCACCCCCGGCTTCAGCGGTGCCGATCTGGCCAACGTCCTGAACGAGGCCGCGCTGCTCACGGCCCGCAACGGCGCCAAGGTCATCGACGACGCCGCTCTGGACGAGGCCATCGACCGCGTGATGTCCGGACCGCAGCGACGTAGCCGGCTGATGAACGAGAAGGAACGCCTCATCACGGCGTACCACGAGGGCGGCCACGCGCTGGTCGCCGCCGCCCTTCCGCAGAGCGATCCCGTGCACAAGATCACGATCTTGCCGCGAGGCCGGGCGCTGGGTTACACCATGGTGCTGCCGGACGAGGACAAGTACAGCCAGACCCGCGCCGAGCTGCTGGACAAGCTGGCGTACATGCTCGGCGGCCGTGCCGCCGAGGACCTGGTGTTCCACGACCCGACCACCGGGGCGGGCAACGACATCGAGAAGGCCACCAGCGTCGCGCGCGCCATGGTCACCCAGTACGGCATGACCGAGCGCCTCGGCGCCGTGCAGCTGGGTGAGACAGAAGGGCAGCCGTTCCTCGGTCGCGACATCGGCCACACGCGCAACTACTCAGAGTCCGTCGCGGCCGTCGTCGACGAGGAGATCAACCGCCTCATCACGACGGCGCACCAGGAAGCCTTCGACATCCTGGCGGAGAACCGCGACGTCCTCGACGCGCTGGTGCTCGAGCTGATGGACAAGGAGACGCTCGACAAGTCGCAGGTCGCCCGGATCTTCGAGCCGCTGCGCCGGCGCCAGATCCGCCCGGCGTGGACCGGCTCGGACAATCGGGTGCCGTCCACGGTGCCGCCGGTCGTCGGCGCCGCCGCGCCGCGGGCGACGAGCGGTCAGAACGGTCACGGGTCCGAGAACGGTCACCAGGGCGAGGACGCCCCGCACCAGACCACGTCGGATCCGGATCCGTCGTGAGCGTCGACCTGCCGCGGGCCGAGGCGGCTGTACGTGAGCTGCTGATCGCGGTGGGCGAGGACCCGGACCGCGACGGTCTGGCCGACACCCCCGAGCGGGTCGCGAAGTCCTATGTCGAGCTGCTGGCCGGACTGGACCAGCGGCCCGAGGACGTGCTGACCGCCGAGTTCGACGTCGGTCATTCCGAGCTCGTGCTCGTCAAGGACATCGAGATGTGGTCCCTGTGCGAGCACCACCTGGTGCCGTTCTTCGGCGTCGCCCACGTCGGGTACATCCCCGACGGAGGCGGCCGCGTGGCCGGCCTCTCGAAGTTCGGCCGGCTGGTCGACGTCTTCGCCAGACGGCCGCAGATCCAGGAGCGTCTCACCACGCAGATCGCAGATTCGCTGGTCGACCTGCTCAATCCGCAGGGCGTCATCGTCGTGATCGAGGCCGAGCACCTGTGCATGTCGATGCGCGGCGTCCGCAAGGGCGGCGCCAAGACCGTCACGAGCGCGGTCCGCGGACAGCTGCGCGATCCGGCAACCCGAGCCGAGGCCATGGGCCTCATCACCGCACGCTGATGGTGGTGGACCACCTGCCCACCGACCGCTGTCTGGTGATGGGCGTGGTCAACGTGACGCCCGATTCGTTCTCCGACGGGGGTCAGTGGCTCGACGCAGGCACGGCGATCCAGCACGGTCTCGACCTGGTCGAGGCGGGGGCGGACATCGTCGACGTGGGTGGCGAGTCCACCCGCCCCGGAGCGTTGCGCGTGGACGCCGCAGAGGAGCGCCGTCGCGTGCTGCCGGTCGTGCAGGGGCTGGTCGCGGCCGGTGTCACGGTGTCGGTCGACACGATGCGGTCCGAGGTCGCGGCCGAGTCGCTCCGGGCCGGGGCCGCGATCGTCAACGACGTGTCAGGCGGACGGGCCGATCCGCAGATGATGTCGGTGCTCGCCGACGCCGGTGCGCCGGTCGTGCTGATGCACTGGCGGGAGCACTCCGCGCAGATGCAGGAGCACACCCAGTACGACGACCTGGTCGCCGACGTCGTGCGCGAGCTCGGCGAGCAGGTCGACGCCGCGGTCGCGGCAGGGGTTCGGCCGGACCGGATCATCATCGATCCCGGTCTGGGCTTCAGCAAGACCGGTGACCAGAACTGGACCGTGCTGGCCCACCTGGATGCGTTCACCTCGCTGGGTCACCGGGTGCTGGTCGCAGCCAGCCGCAAACGGTTCCTCGGCGAGCTCCTCGCCCACGGTGACGATCTGCGTGCGGTCGGCGAGCGCGAGCACGCGACGGCGGCGATCTCGACCTGGTGCGCGAACGCCGGCGTGTGGTGCGTGCGGGTGCACGATCCGGCCGCCTCGGCAGACGCCGTGCGGGTCGTGGCCAGGCTCGGCCGGGAGATGCGATGACCGAGCTCGTGCTGGCCGCCCACCGGGCGCTCTACGACGCGGTCGAGGCCGGCGACGCCGACCTGATGTCGGCGCTGTGGGTCGATGATCCCGAGACGTCCTGCGTGCACCCCGGAGCGCCGATCCTGAGGGGGACGTCCGACGTCGTCCGCTCCTGGGTCGTGCTGATGGCCCAGATCGGCTACATCCAGTTCTTCCTCACCGACGTGCAGGTCACGACGCTGCCGCTCGGCTCGGACGCGCCGGAGACCGCCGTCGTCAGCTGCACCGAGAACATCCTGTCGGGTGACCCCGACCAGCCCGGCGGCATCCTGGCAGCCACGTCGTTCGGGGCGGCCACGGCCCAGAGCACCAGCATCCTGGTGCGCCACGGGGCCGGCTGGCAGTTCTGGCTGCGACATGCATCGCCCGTGCCGCCGGCGCTCTCCGCGCCGGTGGACGGTATCGAGGAGGACTGAGATGGCCATTCCCGACGGACTGGACCGCATCGATCTGCGCGGCGTGGCTGCCTTCGGCCACCACGGCCTGTTCGAGCACGAACGCCGCGACGGACAGATGTTCAGTGCGGACGTGAGCCTGGGCCTGGATCTCGGCCCGGCCGCGCGGGCCCACGACCTCACCCTCAGTGTCGACTACGGCGCACTGGCGCAGGCAATCCACGACATCATCACCGGTGAACCCGTCGACCTGATCGAGACCGTGGCACTCCGTATGGTGGACGTGGCCCTCGGTGACCCGTCGGTCCGATGGGTTAGCGTGACGGTGCACAAGCCAGAAGCGCCCATCGCGGTGACGTTCTCCGACGTCGCCGTCACGATAGAGCGGAGCAAGCAGTGACCGAAGCGCCCACACCGTACGAGCTGGACGCCGACACCATGACCGGTGGGATGCGTCCCATCCGGCAGGCCGTGCTGTCGATCGGTTCCAACCTCGGCGATCGCCTGGACAAGCTGCAGGGCGGCGTCTCGGCCCTCGAGGACACCCCCGAGGTCACGGTGGTCGCGATCTCCTCGGTCTACGAGACCGAGCCGGTCGGCGCCCCCGAGGGTTCCAAGAAGTTCCTGAACGCCGTCGTGCTCATCGACACCACCCTGACGGTGCACACGCTGCTGGACCGCGCGCTGGCCATCGAGGACGCGTTCGGCCGCGAGCGCACCGAGGACAACGCCCCGCGCACGCTGGACGTCGACATCGTCGTCGTGGGCGACCGTGTGGCCGAGGACGAGCAGCTGGTGCTGCCGCATCCGCGCGCCCACGAGCGGGGCTTCGTGCTCGTGCCGTGGCTGGAGATCGACCCCGAGGGCGAGATCCCCGGGCAGGGCTTCGTCGCCGACATCATCGGCAACGTCGACACCGGTGGTGTCGCCAAGCGCGAGGACCTCGAGATCATCTTGTGACCTCGAGTCGCTCGTGAACCAAGGCCGCCCATGAGTCGCATGCGCCGCACGTCGCTGCTGTGGGTGCTGGGCGTCCTCGCCGGGGGGCTGGTCCTGGGGTTGCTGACCCCGCCGATCATCGTCCGGATGGATGGCACCGTCCCGCGAGTGTCGTGGATCGCCGGGCTGCTGCTGCTCGCGGCCGCCGCTGCCGTGGGGGTGCTGGCGTACAGCACCTGGCAGAGCCTGCACAAGAAGAAGACCCGCATGACCTCGCAGTACGCCGTCACGATGCTGTCGGTGGCCAAGTCGGGCACCGTGGTCGGTGCCCTCATCGCCGGCTTCTACACCGGCTTCGCGCTGGCCTACCTCGACGACCTCGACACCGTGCTGGGCAAGGAACGCGCCATCCATAGCGGTGTCGCCGCCGTCGCGAGCCTGCTGCTGCTGATCGCCTCGCTGCTGCTCGAGCGCGCCTGCATCGTCCCGCACGACGAGGACGAGGACGGCATCGGCGAACCTGCCTAGCCGAGCATGACGTCGCGCAGGGTGCCCATGCCGACGCCACCCACGGCGAGCGCCCGGCGGTGGAAGGGCTTGAGGTCGGCACCGTTGGCGGCGACCCAGTCGTCGCGCAGCTGCTCCCACAGGCGCTGGCCCACCTTGTACGACGGTGCCTGGCCCGGCCAGCCGAGGTAGCGGTTGGCCTCGAAGCGGATGAACGAGTCGTTCATCGCGACGTGCTGCGCGAGGAACGGATAGGCGTCGTTGCCGGTCCACCGTCCTGACCCGTCAGGCTTCTGCAGGCCGAGGTGGACGCCGAGGTCGAGCACCACGCGGGCGGCCCGCATGCGCTGGCCGTCCAGCATTCCGAGGCGGTCGGCCGGATCGTCCAGGTAGCCCAGATCGGCCATCAGCCGCTCGGCGTACAGCGCCCAGCCCTCGCCGTGGCCGGAGTTCCAGTTCATCCGGCGCCAGCTGTTGAGCTCGGCGCTGTTGTGCACCGCGAGCCCGCACTGGAGGTGATGGCCGGGGACGCCCTCGTGATAGACCGTGGTCAGCTCGCGCCAGGTGTCGAACTCGGTGATGCCCGCCGGCACGCTCCACCACATCCGGCCGGCTCGGCTGAAGTCCTCGTTCGGTGGCGTGTAGTAGATCCCGCCCTCGTCGGTCGGCGCGATCATGCACTCCAGTCGATGCATCCGGTCGGGGATGTCGAAGTGGGTGCGGCCGAGCTCGTCGACGGCGCGATCGCTGGTCTGCTGCATCCACGTCCGCAGGGCGTCGGTGCCGTGCAGCTTGCGCGACGGATCGGCGTCGAGGTGCTCGATCGCTTCGGCCACCGTGGCGCCGGGGAGAATCTGCTCGGCGATCTGTTCCTGCTCGGCCACCATCCGGGCCAGCTCCTCGACACCCCACGCATAGGTCTCGTCGAGATCGATCTCGGCGCCGACGAAGTACCGGGAGGCGAGCGCGTAGTGGTCGCGGCCGACGCCGTCGACCTGCGGGGCCTGCGGGAGCAGCTCGTCGTCCAGGAATCGCGCCAGGTCGGCGTACGCCTGCGCCGCGCGGGCAGCGCCGTCCTGGAGGTCGGTCACGAGCACGGCCGGCAGCCCCTGGGCCTTGCCGGTCAGCTGGTGGAAGAAGCCGTCGGGCCGGGTCAGCTTCCGGGCCTGCAGGGACACCTCGCGCGCCTGTCGGGCGGCGGGGGCGTTGCCGCTCGCGATACCGGCCCGCAGCGACTCGACGTAGCCCTGCATGGCGACCGGGAGGCGCGCCATGCGGTGCCCGATCGCCGACCAGTCGTCCGCCGTGGCGGTCGGCATCAGGTCGAAGACGTCGCGCAGATCCTGACCGGGGGAGGCGATGACGTTCAGATCGCGCTGCCAGAACCCGGCGTCGTGCATCTGGATCTGCAGGTCGAGGGTGCGCACCATCTCGCTGCGGGTCACGCGGTCGACGGCGTCGGCCGGTTCCACGGCCTCGACCCGGCGCAGCATGGCCCGGGCCGCGTCGGCGTTCGCCGCGTGACCGTCGGGGGAGTGGTCGGCGTACTGGGCCTGATCGCCCTCGCGCCCCAGGTGGACCCGGAGCTCGGGCTGGTGCTCGACCATCTGGTCGAGCCACAGCTCGGCGAGCAGGTCGATCGGGGTCGGCGTCCGGGTCTGCGCAGCATCCATGGCTCGAGCCTACGATGGTAGTTTCGGCCCATGCGAGAGACGCTGCGGATCGTCCTCGCCGAGGGTGGCCACCTGCACGTCTCAGGCCGCCTGTCGTCGCCGTGGGTGGTGACCGGGCTCCGCGCCACGGTCGCCGGTTCGGACCCGTCACGGTCGTTCGTCGAGCCCCACCCGCCGACGACCGATTTCTCGGTGCGCCTGGACGTCGACCTGTTGTGGCGCTCGCTCGGTGCCGAGATCGGCACCTACGACCTGTTCCTGGAGGTGCGGTCGGGCGACGGGAGCAATGAGTCGTGGCGGCTCGGCCGGTTCGACGACACCGATCGCACCGCAGCGGTCGATCCGGTCGTCGTCGGCGACACCTCGGCCTGGGTGCACGTCACCGGTCCGGGCAACGTGTCCGTGGTCTTCGCCGACGTCCCGCCGCGGCGCGCGACCGCCGAGACGCACCGACTGCAAGTCGACTCCGGTGGGATCCATCTGGAGCAGACGCTGTCCACGTTCAGCCGGCCGCTGGAGTCGGCGATCGGCACCTGGACGCAGCGCGAGTCCGGCACGCGCCACGAGGTCGTTTTGGAGGCTGCTGAACGCGCCACGCCACACGGACTGTTCAGCTATGACCTGCGCGGCACGATCTCCCCGCCCGTCGTGGCCGACGCGACCGGCGACGACGTGCACGATCCGTTCGTCGAGGTCCGCCTGCGCGGCATCACCGACCCGGTGCGGGTTCCGATCCGACCGGGTGGGCGCACCGCGCTGCGCGAGATCGTCGTGGACCGCGGCGACCGACGGCAGGTGCTGATCCCGCACCTGACCTTCCGCGGTCGGCGGCTGGCGTTCTGGTCCGAGATTTTCGACGCCGAGGCGCACGCCTACCTGCGCCGGCTGAGGTGGGTGTCCTGGGCGTTCTTCCTGGTCCGGCCGTTCCTCCGCATCTGGTTGATCGGTGAGACGCCGCACAAGGCGCAGGACAACGGCTTCGCCTTCTTCGCGTGGCTGCGGCGCGAGCAGCCGGGCCGTCGCGCCTACTACGTGATCGCCGCCGACTCGCCCGACCTCGCACGCGTCGAACCGCTGGGCCAGGTGGTGCTGCGGCACAGCCGCCGCCACGTGCTCCTCACCCTGCTGGCCTCCCGGTTCGTCGGCTCCCACGATGCCGAGTACCTGTACGCGTCGCGCTCGCGCTCGATCGTGCGACGGGTCGGCGGCGTCCGGGTGTTCTTGCAGCACGGCGTCACCGCCATGAAGAACGTGACCCTCAACTACGGCCTGCGCCGCATGGTCGAGGATCCGCCCGACGTGTTCTGCGTCAACGCGCCGGCCGAGCAGCAGATCGTGGTCGACCACCTGGAGTACCGCCGGTCGCAGGTGCCGATCACCGGATTCACCCGGTTCGACGCGCTGCTGACCCCCGACGTGGAGGTCGAGCCACGCATCCTGGTGATGCCGACCTGGCGGGACTGGCTCGCGGATCGCGAGACCTTCGCCGACAGCGAGTTCGTCCGGGAGTGGATCGCCCTGCTGGCCGATCTCGCCCCGTGGGCGGCCGAGCACGACATGCTGCTGGACCTGGTGCTGCACCCCAACATGCGCCACCACGCCGAGCTGTTCGACCTGGCCGGCGTCACGGTGCGGGCCCCCGGCGACGATCTGCAGACGCTGCTGAAGGCGTCGACGTTGCTGGTCACGGACTACTCCAGCGTGGGCTGGGACTTCAGCTTCCTGGACCGTCCGGTCGTGTACTTCCAGTTCGACCGCGCACGATTCACCGGCGGACGCCCGCCCTACATCGACTACCGCACCCAGCTGCCCGGAGACACCGCCACGACGGCTGCGGCCGCTGTCGACCTGGTCGAGGCGGCCCTGGCCCACGGCGGTATCCGCCCCGAGATGCGGGAGCGCTCCCGCGCCTTTTTGCAGCACGCCGACCACGAGGCGTGCCTCCGCACCTATGACGTCGTGCGGCGGGCCGATGGTCTGGTGCCGCGACTGCTGCGGATGCGCACGGCGCTGCTGCGCCGCGACGTGGACACCGACCTGCGGCGGGTCGCCGGCCGGATCCGTCGGTTGGCCGGTCGGGTCGTGCGACGGCTCACCCGCACGATCAGCAGCGACCGGGTCGACGGCCCGACCCGGTTGGCGGCGCTGAAGCCGCGCATCTCCGCCGTGCCCCGCGTGGACGAGTCGGCGTGGGGACCGCTGCGCGCCGATGTCGCCGCTGCCGTCGCCAGCATGGAGATCGAGGACTGGGCCCGGCTGCCGCTGCACGACCGGATCGCGGCCTGGCTGATCGCCGAGAATCGGCGCGATGACCTGATCGCGGCCCTGATCGACGTCGACCGGCACGGCCGATCCTTCCGGTCGGTCCGGGACGATCCGGCGGGTCTGGCCCGACCCGGCTACCTCGACGCGCTGTCGACCGAACCTCCGCACTGGTTGCTCACGCCGGCCCCCGGAGACCTGACCCTGGGTCTCGAGGTCGGCCAGACTCCGGCCGGGCACCGGCTGCACCTGCAGGGAGCCGCCTACGTGCGCGGCATGCGCTTCGACTCGACCGAGGACGCGGTCCGGCTCTGGATCCGCGAGAACGGCGCCCGCCGCGGCGTCCGGATCGACTACGGGATCGATCCGCTGATCGACCCCATCATCGACTCCGTCTCCGGCGATCGCTGGTGCTCCTACGCCGAGTCCGGGTTCCGCGCCATCGTCGAGCCGTATCCCGGGCCGGGCGCCGAGCTGGAGGTCGAGGTGGTCTCCGGCGGTGTCACCCGGCGCCGGCGCGTCCCGATCGTGCACCCGGCCGGTGACCCCGCGGCGATCGTCACCTCGGCGCGGATCGACGGCGACTTCCTGCATCTGGGCATCATCGGTCTGGCCGATGGTGCGGGTGTGCGCACGACAGGACGCCTGCGTGGGATCGACGTGACACCGACGGCGGACGGCGTGGCCCTCCACCTGGCCGCCGAAGGTGGGTTGGCGGTCGACAGCGGGAGCTACGCGGTCCACGTCGTCGACGCAGCGGGGGAACGTCGACGACTCGGCGTGAGCGACGACCTCGCATCGGTCCTTCCGATCGACGGCACGACCCCGTTGGCCGGATGGCGGCTGGACGCCCGTGACGGAGAGATCACGTTCATCGTGCGGTCGCCCCTGCCGGTCGACGAGCGTGGTCGGTACAACCAGCGGCGCCTCATCGACAGCGTGCGGGACGTCGACGCGGCCGTCGAGCCGGGCATCCTGGCTTTGTGCTTCAGCGGGCGCGGGGCGGGCGACTCGGTCGAACCACTTGCGCGCGAGCTGGCGCACCGGCTCGGTTGGCCGCTGCGCTGGGGAGTGACCGATCGTGCCGTGGCGGTGCCCGCCGGTGCCGAGCCCCTGCTGATCCATTCTCGCGAGTGGCACGAGGCCCTGGCCACCTCGCGCCTCCTGGTCAACAACGCGCACTTCCCGGCGTACTTCCGCAAGCGCCCGGGGCAGGTCTACGTGCAGACCTGGCACGGCACACCGCTGAAGAAGATCGGCAACGACGTTCCCGGCGACGCGCTCGGACTGTCGTACCGCGCGCTGATGGAGCGCGAGGCCGGTGCCTGGGACCTCCTGCTGGCCCAGAACGCCTTCGCCGGCGAGGCCCTGCCCAAGGCCTTCGGCTACACCGGCGAGGTGCTGGTCGAGGGCTACCCGCGGAACGACGCGCTGACCTCCCCGGGATCGGTGGACCGGCGCCTCGCCGTCCGGCGCGATCTCGGCGTCGCCGACCACCAGCGCGTCGTGCTCTACGCGCCCACGTGGCGTGACCAGGTCGTGACGGCCAGGAACCAGGCTGCCCTCGTCACCCACCTCGATCCGGTCCGGCTGCGCGCCCTGGTCGGCGATGACGTCGTCGTGCTGCTGCGGGGCCACAGCAACACGGCCCGCGGGCGCTCGGCCACCACCGATGCGATCGACGTGACCGATCACCCCGACCTGCCGGGTCTGTTCCTGGCCGCCGACGTGCTGGTGACCGACTACTCGTCGGTGATGTTCGACTTCGCCGTCACCCGTCGGCCGATGATCTTCCTGGCGCCCGATCTGGCCGAGTATCGCGACTCGACCCGCGGCTTCTACCTGGATCTGGCGGACGTCGCGCCCGGACCGGTCGTGGCCACCACCGACGGGGTTGCCGCCCACCTCGCGGACCCGGCCACGCTGGTCGACGAGCACGCCGAGCGCTACCGGGCGTTCGTGGCGCGATTCGCCTCGCTCGACGACGGGCGGGCCACCGCGCGAGTGGCCGATCGGGTGGAGTCGTTGCTCAGGTCGAGCTGACCAGGCGTCGGATCCGACCCAGGACGCGGCGGAGCAGCCCCCGGAGGGATCCGCGCTCGAGTCGTTCGAGCCGGTCGAGGCGTTCGTCCAGCTGCTCCAGGCGACGTGCCTGCGCGGATCGAGCCTTCTTGTCCTGACGCTGCAGTCGGGCGTGCCGGCTGCCCGGACCGTTCCAGAGCGGGTGCTCGTACGGGTACTGGTAGCGGTCCGGATGGCGGGTGATGTCCAGGACCATGCCGCCGCGCAGCCACTGCAACCGGCTCGCGACCTCGTCGAGCCCACCCGCGAGGGTGTGCACCGGCGGCGGGAGGTCGGCAGCCGCGAGGGCGTGGTCGAAGTCGTTCGTGGTCTGTCCCTCGGACCAGACGTGGGTCAGGCCGTTGCGGTCCAGGAAGCTGGTCCAGCGGTCGAAGTTCGCCGGCATCGTCTCGTTGAACTCGGTCATGTCGGTGGCGGCGTACAGCTCTTCGGCGGTGATGTCGGCCGTCAGCTCGGGCGTGATCCGGTGGGGCATGCGGTGGTGCTCGGCCAGCTCCAGGGTGCGCGAGTCGTGGGCGAGCAACATGGCGGGCGTGCCGCCGAGCAGAGCGGCGACGTTTCCGTGGAATCGGGTGCCGTAGGCGAAGTCGTGCTCGGCCATGAAGTCGTACCAGGGCCAGGTGTCCAGGAACAACCGCATCCGGTCCGCGCTGTACAGCGGGTGGTCCAGGTGCACCGGCACCGAACGGTCGTGCACGTGGGGGAACGGCACGCCCCACAGCATGAGGCGCAGGTCGTGCGCGTCCTGCGGCACGTACGTCAGGTTCGGGTACCGCTCGGCGTGCTCGGAGGCGAACGCGCCGATGCCTGCCACCTCGGGCGTCAGGTTGAGGGCCAGCCGGCTGTCCGGACCCACGGCATCGACCTTCCGCTCGACCCGGAAGTCGCGGCCGTGCAGGAACAGCGAAGGGCAACCGATGATGTCGATGGACTCTTCGGGGAAGCCGAGCTGGGTCAGGTAGGTCTTGGTGAAGACGCCACGGACACCGATGGAGGCCGACCGCTCCAGCACCAGAGAGACGAATCTGCGCACCTGGTCGGCGATCGGCGCGAGCGACTCGACGCCCTGCCCGTGGGCCGCCTGCGCGCCGATCCCGGTGACTGTCACGGGGATCGTGACGTCCTCCAGCAGGTCGCTGAGCCGGTCGAGCCGATCGATGAAGTCCGGGCGGAACGCATTGGCCAGCGGGATGACGAAGTGGTCGAACTCCTCGTTGATCCGCTCGGCGTCGCGGCGGCTGGGGGCAACCCGCTCCGAGAGGGTTCCGTTGGACACCAGCTCGGTCCCATCGACCGCCAGCGCCTTCCAGACGGCGTGCTGGAACAGGTAGTTCCCGCTGTTGGAGTTGAAGACGTCCTGCGTGAGAGTCGTCTCGGCAGAGACCGGGGTGAAGGGATCTTTCCCCGACCGGATCAGCAAGCGCGGCATGGGACGAGTCTTCCATGCCGCCCGGTCGCGGCCGTGCGCTGTGATCCAGGGCACACGACGAACGGGTGGCGTCTGGAGGCCATCGGCCTAGACTCGAGGGGTCACACACGTCTGGTACCTGCTTGCAGGACTGGAACCGAAAGGCATCTGCATGAACATTCCTGTCGCGACATCTTCGTCCGTGGGCGTGATCGGCGCGGGACGCGTCGGCGCCGTCCTGGCTGCCAAGCTGAGCGCCGCCGGCTACCGGCTGGTGGGCGTCAGCGGCTCCTCGCCCGCATCGCTGCTGCGCATCGAG
>JBBSKV010000011.1:0-14452 GCA_038255955.1 Propionibacteriales bacterium | reverse complement strand
CGACAAGCCGGTGGGAGTCTGCGGCGAGGCCGCTGCCGACCCGCACCTGGCCTGCGTGCTGGTGGGGCTGGGTGTCACGTCGCTGTCCGCGGCCGCCACCGCCGCACCGTTGGTGGGCGCCACCGTGAGCGCGGCCACCATGGCCCAGTGCCAAGCAGCAGCCGACGGCGCCTTGGCCGCCGCAGGACCGGACGAAGCCCGCGAGGCCGCCCGGCTCGCCCTCCTCGCCTGAGGTCGGCAACACCCACGGGACAGCACGAAGGGCGCCTCCTTGGCGGTGGGCGCCCTTCGTGGTCCGTGGGGGATCGGTGTCAGCTACGAGGCGTTGGGCTCGATGGTCACCTTGATGCCTTCGCCGCTCTTCACGATCTCGATCGCCTTCAGTACATCATCAAGTGGCAATCGGTGGGTAATCAGATCGGCCACCGGTACCGCACCGGACGCGATGCGCTCCAGGGCGTCCTTGTTGTTGGCAGGGCTCGATCCGTTGGCTCCCACGATGGTCAGCTCGCGGTAGTGCACCAGATTGGAGTCCAGGCTGATCGTCGGCTTGTCCTTGGGAAGTCCGCCGAAGAAGCTGATGCGGCCCTGTCGGGCCGCGTACTGCACGGCCTGCTCCTGGGCGATGCCGGCAGCCGTCGCGGTGATCGCGACGTCGACGCCGCGGCCGCCCGTGAGCTCCATGACCGCCTCGACCACGTCGACCTCGCCCGCGCAGATCGTCTCGTCGGGCTGGACCAGCGCGGCCGCCTGCTCGAGGCGACTGCGGTTGAGCTCGATGAGCGTGATGCGCTTGGCGCCGTTGGCCCGGGCCAGCCGGACGTGCAGGCAGCCGATGGGGCCGGAGCCGACGACGACCACGTCGTCACCGGGGCCGACCCGCGCCAGGTTCTGGGCATTGATGGCGCAGGCGAACGGTTCTGCGACGGAGGCCTCGGCGTAGGACAGCCCGTCGGGAATGCGGTTGAGACCATCGACCTTGAGCACCTCCCGCGGGACGATCATGTACTCCGCGAAGCCGCCGTCGAACTGGTAGCCCATCGACACCTGGTTGGGGCACACCGACATCCGATCGCGGCTGCACTCATCGCAGTCGCCGCACGGGATGGCCGCGATGACCTGCACGCGGTCGCCGGGAACCCAGGACGCATCGAAGGTGCTGTTGACCTCCGAGCCGACCTCCACGACCTCACCGGCGATCTCGTGGCCGATGACGCGCGGCAGGGGATGCAGGTTCTGGTGGCCGGCTCCGAAGATCTTGACGTCGGTTCCGCACGTGGAGCACGCGTGGACCTTGATCTTCACTTCGTCGGGCCCGGGGGTGGGTTCGTCGGCGTCCTCGTAACGCAAGTCGCCAGGGGCGTAGAAACGTGCGACCTTCATGAGTTCGGGTCTCCTTCGTGGGGTTGGAGCAGCGCGAGCACGGTGTCGGCGTCGGCTGCTTCTCGCAGTTGTTTGGCGCTGGCGGGATCGACCAGGATGCTGGCCAGCTTCGACAGGATGCCGACGTGGTTGTCGCCTGTCGCGGCGATGCCGATCGCGATGTGCACCTCGTGACCGTTCCAGTCGACACCGGCCGGGAAACGGACGAACGAGAGCGCGTCGCGCAGCACGGTGTCCTTGCTCTCGACGGTGCCGTGGGGGATGGCGAAGCCCTCACCCATGTAGGTGGAGACGGACTGCTCGCGGGCCAGCATCGCGTCGACGTAGGACGCTTCGACGGCGCCCGCCGTGACCAGCACGCCGCCGGTGAGGCGAATGGCTTCCTCGGCCGAGGAGGCCGTCGCGTCGAGCACGACGGCCTCCCGGCCGAGCAGGTCAGCCACTGACTTCTCCTTTGCCCATCAGGATCTTCTTGACCAGCGCGGTGACGGCCGGGTCGCCCAGGAAGATCTGGAACGGCACGATCGGTTTGTCCGGGGCGGTGGCCCTGGCCCGCTCGGCCAGGCCCTGGTGGCAGATCACGACGTCTGCGTCGTCGGGAATCGAGACCACAGGGGTGTGCTCGACCGTGACGCCGGACTTCTTGAGCTGTCCCTTCAGCGTGCTGGCCAGCATCACGCTGCTGCCCATTCCGGCGTCGCACGCGACGACGAGCTTCTTGATCGCGGATGCGTCGATGGTGTTCATGCGGTTCCCGCCTCTTCCATGTCGTCTTCGATGGCTTCTTCCTCAGCATCAGCGTTGCGACCAAAGCCCATCAGCACCGAGGCGACCGAGAAGGAGACCAAGGTGGAGATCACGACACCGGCGATCATCCCGGCGTAGTTGCCGAAGCCCTTGGGCGTCTGGATGAAGTACGCGAAGATGCTGCCTGGGGACGGAGAGGCCACGAGTCCTGCTCCGGTGAGCTGGAAGGTCGCGACGCCCGCGGCGCCGCCGGCGATGACGGCCAGGATCAGCTTCGGCTTCATCAGGATGTACGGGAAGTAGATCTCGTGGATGCCGCCGAGGAACTGGATGATGATGGCAGCCGGGGCGCTCTGACGCAGCAGGCGCGGGCCGAAGAACATGTAGGCCAGCAAGATGCCCAGGCCCGGTCCGGGGTTGGACTCCAGCATGAACAGGATCGACTGACCCGTCTCCTTGGCATCGATCGCGCCGAGGGGGGTCAGGATGCCCTGGTTGATCGCGTTGTTGAGGAACAGGATCTTCGCCGGCTCGATGACCACCGAGGCCAGCGGCAGCAGGTTGCGCTCGACGAGTGCGTCAACGCCTTCGCCGAGGCGATCGGTCATCCACTGGACGACCGGGCCGGCACCCTTCAGACCGACGATCGCCAGAGCGCCGCCGATGATGCCGGAGGAGAAGTTGTCGACCAGCATCTCGAAGCCGGGCTTGATCTTGCCCTCGACCCGCTCGTCCCACTTCTTGATCACGTAGCCGCCGAGCGGACCCATGATCATGGCGCCGAGGAACATCGGCACCTCGGTACCGACGATGACGCCCATCGTGGCGACGGCGCCGACGACTCCGCCGCGGTGACCGTGCACCATCTTGCCGCCGGTGAAGCCGATCAACAGCGGGAGGAGGAACAGGATCATGGGTCCGACGAGCGCGGCGAGGCTCTCGTTTGGCAACCAACCGGTCGGGATGAACAGCGCGGTGATCAAGCCCCAGGCGATGAAGGCGCCGATGTTGGGCATGACCATTCCGGCGAGATGGGCGCCGAACTTCTGAATGTTGGCGCGGGCGCCGGTGCCCGCAGCGTGGGGCGTGTAGTCGGACATGTGGATCTCCTCGGTGAGTACGCGGACTCACCGCGTAGTGACTTGCGTCACGAGACCATCAAATGCCCGATTGTGTGGTTTTGTCAAGCATATTGTGAGTTCTTGTGGTGTTTGGTTCGGAGCGCTCGCTCAATCGCGCACGTTTCCTCGCGATCAGGTCGGCAGCGCGAGGGTTGCGGTGACGGTCAGTTCGCCATCGATCGCCGTCGTCGCGACGTCCCCGGTCACCCGGCCGGCGGCGCGGACGTCGTCCAGCGCGAGGGCCAGCAGGTCCAGCGCGGTCTGGGTCGCCGTGACCTCGACCAGCGTCGCCTCGGTCTTCTGCCCGACCTTGGCCATCGACTTGGCGCCGCGGATGCCGGCGAGCACCGTGGCGGCGGTCGGCATCAGGGCGGGGTCGGCCTCGGTGGTCGTGATGTCGTCGAGCGTGGGCCAGGCCGCCCGGTGGATCGAGCCTTCCTGCCACCACGACCAGACCTCCTCGGTCACGTAGGGCAGGAACGGTGCCAGCAGGCGCAGCTGGACCGACAGCGCGATGGCGAAGGCGCTGCGCGCGCTGGCTCCGCTCTCGTCCTCGCGACGGGCCCGTTCCTTGACCATCTCCAGGTAGTCGTCGCAGAAGTCCCAGAAGTTCTTCTCGGTGACCTCCAGCGCTGACGCGTAGTCGAAGGCCTCGAAATGTGTGGTGGCCTCGGTGACGACACCCCTCAGGCGCTGCAGCATCGACTGGTCGAGAGGTGCGGTGACGCGGGCCGGATCCAGGTCGTCGACGCCTGCTCCGAGCCCGTACTGCTCCTCGGCAGCCAGCACGAACTTGCTGGCATTCAGGACCTTCATCGCCAGGCGTCGCCCGACCTTCATCTGGGCCTCGTCGAAGGGGGAGTCGGTGCCGGGACGGGCGCCAGCGGCGCGCCAGCGGACGGCGTCGGCGCCGTACTTGTCCAGGATCTCGTCGGGAACGACGACATTGCCCTTGCTCTTGGACATCTTCTTGCGGTCGGGGTCGACCACGAAGCCGGAGATGGTCGCGTGGCTCCACGGCGCCGTGCCGTGCTCCAGGTGGGCGCGAACGACGGTCGAGAACAGCCAGGTGCGGATGATGTCGTGGGCCTGGGGGCGGACGTCCATCGGGAAGGTGCGCTCGAACAGATCGGCGTCACGCTCCCAGCCACACGCGATCTGCGGTGTCAACGAGGACGTGGCCCAGGTGTCGAGGACGTCCGGATCGGCCATGAAGCCGTCGGGGGCTCCGCGCTGGCTCTCGTCGTAGCCAGCTGGTGCGTCGGCGGCCGGATCCACGGGCAGATCGGCCTCGTCGGGCAGGATCGGGTCGTCGTACAGCGGCTCGCCAGACGCGTCGAGCCGGTACCAGATCGGGAACGCGACGCCGAAGAACCGCTGCCGGGAGACCAGCCAGTCGCCGTTCAGGCCGTCGATCCAGTTGGTGAGACGCGACTGCATGTAGCCGGGAACCCAGTCGATCTCGTCACCGCGGGCGATCAGGGCGGTGCGCAGATCAGCGTCGCGTCCGCCGTTGGTGAGGTACCACTGCCGGGTCGAGACGATCTCGAGCGGCTTGTCGCCCTTCTCGAAGAAGTTGGCCATGCGCTGGGTGGGCTTGGGCTCGCCGTCCAGGTCGCCGGACTCGGTCAGGGCGGCCACCGTCAGTTCGCGGGCAGTGAAGGTGGTCTTGCCGGCCAGCTCGGCGTAGAGGGCTCGTCCGGCCTCGGTGGTGATCCACTCGGGGACGTCGGCCAGGATGCGCCCGTCGCGCCCGATGACGGTGCGGTTCGGCAGCTGGAACTCCCGCCACCACTGCACGTCGGTCAGGTCGCCGAAGGTGCAGCAGTGCACGATGCCGGACCCCTTCTCGGGATCGGCCAGGGTGTGCGCGATGACCGGCACCTCGACACCGAAGACAGGCGAGGTGACCGTGGTGCCGAACAGGTGCTGGTACCGCTCGTCATCCGGGTGCGCGATCAGGGCCACGGCGGCTGCGGTCAGCTCGGGTCGGGTGGTCTCGACGTGCACCGTGCCGCCATCGGCCAGGTGGTAGGCCACGCGGTGGTAGGCGCCCGGGTACTCCCGTGCCTCCAGCTCGGCCTGGGCGACGGCGGTCTGGAAGGTCACGTCCCACAGCGTCGGAGCGTCCTGCTGATAGGCCTCGCCGCGGGCGAGGTTGCGCAGGAAGGCGCGCTGGCTCGCGGCGCGGGCGTCATCGCCGATGGTCGTGTAGGTCTGCTCCCAGTCGACGCTGAGGCCCAGCGTGCGCCACAGCTTCTCGAAGACCTGCTCGTCGGTCTCGACCAGCTGGTTGCACAGCTCGATGAAGTTGCGCCGGCTGATCGGCACCTGCCGCTTCGCATCAGGTTCGGCCGGGGGAGTGAAGCCCACCGCGTACGGCAGCGACGGATCGCAGCGGACGCCGAAGTAGTTCTGCACCCGACGCTCCGTGGGCAGGCCGTTGTCGTCCCAGCCCATCGGGTAGAACACCTCCTTGCCGCTCATCCGCTGGTAGCGGGCGATCAGGTCGGTGTGCGTGTAGCTGAACACGTGGCCGACGTGCAGCGAGCCCGACACGGTCGGCGGCGGGGTGTCGATCGAGAAGACCTCGTCGCGGGTCTTGGAGCGGTCGAAGGTGTACGTGCCCTGCTCGGCCCAGCGGGCGGACCAGGTGGCTTCGAGACCTTCGAGGACGGGCTTCTCGGGGACGGTGTTCACGAGAAACGAGTCTACGGGCGCCCGAATCAGCGCATCGACCTGCCGTGGCCGTGCGTGCCCCGGTGGCGGTGGATCCTCAACATCAACCGGCCAAATGAGGTGCAGAATTCACCGCGCCGCGTCGATCGGTTGAGAATCCACCGCCCGACGGGCGCTCAGGCCTTATGGTGCGGGTCGCCCGCGGACTCGACCGGGTCGGCGGGGTGAGCGGCATCGGCGAGGTGCGACTCGGCGCCGTCGGTGCGCCACAGGTTGCTGGGCCACCACATCCATCGACCGAGATCCAGGTTGAGGGCGGTGACCAGCACCGACCGGACGATGATCGTGTCGAGCAGCACTCCCAGCGCCACGGCGAAGCCGAGCTCGGAGAGGAACACGATCGGCAGTGATCCGAGCGCCGCGAAGGTGCCGGCCAGGACCAGCCCGGCCGAGGTGATGACGCCGCCGGTCGCGGCCAGCGCGATCAGCGCACCGCGGTGGGTGCCGAACCGCAACGACTCCTCGCGCACCCGGGTCATCAGGAAGATGTTGTAGTCGATGCCCAGCGCCACGAGGAACACGAAGGCGAACAGTGGGAAGGAGGAGTCGGCGCCTGCGAAGCCGAACACGTGGCGGAACACCAGCGCGCTGATGCCCAGCGCCGCACCGAAGGACAGCACGACGGTGCCGAGCAGGACCAGCGGTGCGACGATCGCTCGCAGCAAGATCGCCAGGATGATCAGCACCGCGAGCAGGATGATCGGGATGATGAGCTTGTTGTCCGCCGACGACGCGTCCTGCACGTCCTTGTTGATGGCCGTCTGGCCGCCGACCAGCGCGTCCGAGCCCGGGATCTGGCTGAGCGCGTCGCGGGCCCGATCGATGGTGTCGTACGCGTCGTCGGAGTCAGGGGGCGAGGACAGGGTCCCCTGGACCAGGGCGAGTCCGTTCTTCTGGGCGACCACCGTGACGCTGGGCTCGTCGATGCCCTGGGTCCGGCCGAGAGCGACGGCCACGTCCTCGGCGCTGTCGGCGTTCGCGACGACCTGGACCGGGGTGCCGGCTCCTCCCGGGTAGTGCTGGGCCAGCTCCTTCTCGGCCGTCACGGACGGCTGGGTGGTCGTGAAGGTGTCCTCGTTGCTCAGGCCGGTGGCATTGAGCTGGATCACGCCGATCGATAACGCCACCAGGACGAGGGTGGTGCCTACCCACACCTTCCGGGGCGCCTTCTCGATCCGGCGACCGACTCGCGACCAGATGCCCGAGTCGGTGGGGGCCGGCGTGCCGAAGCGCGGAACGAACGGCCAGAAGACCCACCGGCCGAAGACCACGAGCAGTGCCGGCAGCAGCCCCAGCATCATCAGCAGAGCCATCGCAATGCCAGCGGCGGCGACCGGGCCGAGGCCGCTGGTGGAGTTCAGCTGAGCGAACATCAGGCACAGCAGGCCGACGATGACGGTGGCGCCGCTGGCGAGCACGGCCGGCGCAGCCCGGTGCAGTGCGTGCGACATGGCCTCGTGCCGGTCCTCGAAATTGTGCAGCTCCTCGCGGTAGCGCGCCACGATCAGCAGCGCGTAGTCGACGCCCGCGCCGAGCACGAGCACGCTGAGGATGCCTGCACTCTGTCCGTTGACGGTCAGGTCGGCGTACTTGGCCAGCAGGTAGACGAACCCCTGGGCCGTGAACACGCTGAAGACGCCGCACAACAGCGGGATGAACCAGAGGATCGGACTGCGATAGGTCAGCACCAGCAGCACGAACACGATGCCGAGGGCGGACAGCAGCAGCACGCCGTCGATGCCGGCGAACGCCTCGGCCTGGTCGGCGCCGAACGCACCGGGGCCGGCCAGGCTGGCCGCCAGACCGTTGGGGTCGGCGGTGGCGATGTCGCGGATGTCGTCGACGACGTCGGGCAGCTTCTCGAAGCCGTCGCTGCCGATCTCCAGCGTGACGATCAGCTGCAACGCCTTGCCGTCCTCCGACGGGATCGGGCCGGCGATGTCTGCGGCGACCGTGTCGACCTCGGCGATCTTGGCCATGTCGGCCGTGACGCGCGCGGCGTCGTCCTTGGTCACGCCGCTGTCGCGGACGTACAGCGCGAGGATCGGGATGGCGTCCGGGTCCGCCCCGAGCTGCGCGGACTTGTCGATCACCTGGGTGGACTCGGCATCCCCGGGCAGGAACGACGCGGCGTCGTTCTCCTGGATGTTGCTGAGCTGGGGACCGAACGTGCCGCCGATGCCTCCCACGAACAGCAGGGACACGACGACGACGACCCACTTCGCCCAACGGTGGGTGACCCAACCGGCGATGTTGCGATGCATGCGTCCATCGTGGCCGAACGCGTGGATCGCGCGCCACCGGTGCGACCCTGAGATCGCTCGGACCGGCTGCGATACTGGTGACAATGAACCCCACGTATGCAGAGGTCGAGCAGTCGCTGCTCGGACGCTGGCCCGAGACCCGCCTGGAACCCTCGCTGGATCGCATCCGTGCGATCTGCGACCTGATGGGCGATCCACAGCGGGCGTTCGCCGTGGTGCACCTGACTGGCACCAACGGCAAGACCTCGACCAGCCGCATGATCGACACGCTCCTGCGCACCCTCGACCTGCGGGTGGGCCGGTTCACCAGCCCACACCTGGAGTCGATGACCGAGCGCATCAGCATCGACGGCGAGCCGCTCAGCCCGGCACTGTTCGTGGAGGCGTTCGCCGACGTCGCACCGTACGCGCAGATCGTGGACGAGCAGTCGGTCCGCGCCGGCGGTCCACCGCTGTCGTACTTCGAGATGATGGTGGCCATGGCCTATGCCGCCTTCGCCGACACCCCGGTCGACGTCGGGGTCGTCGAGGTCGGCATGGGTGGCTCATGGGACGCCACCAACGTGGCCGACGGTCAGGTGGCCGTCATCACGCCGATCGCGGTCGACCACGCGCGCTACCTCGGCGACCGTCCCGAGGTGATCGCGGTCGAGAAGGCAGGCATCATCAAGCCCGGTTCGGCCGTCGTGATCGCCGAGCAGGAACCCGCAGTTCTCGACGTCCTGATGCAGCGCGTGCTCGAAGTGGGTGCCACCCCCTTGCGCGAGGGCGTCGACTTCGGGGTCGCGGCCCGCGTCAATGCGGTCGGCGGCCAGCAGATCGACCTGCAGATGACGGCCCGGCGCTACGACGACATCTTCTTGCCGCTGCACGGCGCCCACCAGGCCCACAACGCGGCCTACGCCCTCGCCGCCGTCGAGGCGTTCTCGGCCGGCCGCGAGCTCGACCCGGATCTGGTGCGCGAGGCGTTCGCGCAGGCCACCTCGCCGGGACGGCTGGAGGTGGTGCGTCGCAGCCCCACCGTGCTGCTCGACGCGGCGCACAACCCACACGGCGCGCAGGCCGCGATCGAGGCGGTGCAGGACGCCTTCGACCTCAGCCCGCTGATCGGCGTGGTCGGGATCATGAACGACAAGGACGCCGACGAGATCCTGCGAGTTCTCGAGCCCGTGCTGGCGCACGTCGTGGTCACCCAGAGCAGCACGGACCGTGCGATGTCCGCCGCCGAGCTCGGTGAGATCGCCGCCGACCTTTTCGGTGAGGACCGCGTGACCGTGGTGCCGCGCCTGGACGACGCACTCGAGCGCGCCATCGTGCTGACCGAGACGACCGAGGGCTTCAGCGACCAGATCGGCGGCGGCGGTGTGCTCGTCACGGGTTCGGTGGTCACGGTCGGCGAGGCACGAATGCTGTTCGGAGGCCCCCATGAGGTGTGAGCCGTGAGGGGCATGTGTGCGGCGATGCTCACGCTGCAGGCCATCATCGTGGCACTTTCAGTGCCGGTCCTGATCTCGGTCGAGGACGTCGACAAGGCGGTCGCCCTCCCGCTCGGACTGGGCCTCGCGCTGGTGTGCGTCCTGACGGCCGGGTTGCTGAGCCGTCCCTGGGCGTACTGGGTCGGGCACGCCTGCCAGATCGCCACGATCGCGCTGGGCTTCCTGAGCCCACCGATGTTCTTCGTCGGGGCGATGTTCGCGGTGCTGTGGGTCAGCGCCTTCCTGCTCGGGCGACGCATCGAGGACGACAAGGCGCGCTGGGCCGCGGAGTAGCTCGCCGACCACAGGTGTGACGCTCAGACGTCGCGCGCTGTGCTGGGGCGGTCGACTCAGCCTGATCCGGCACCGGACCGGAGACGCTTCGCGGCAAGGATCACCCGGACGGCGTGATGAGCTCGGACACGCTGTCGGGGTCGGTCAGCACGGCGGTGGCGACCACGCCGAGGCGCTGTCGGTGCTGGCGGGCGTGGTCTCGCATGAGGGTGAAGGCCTGTTCGGGGCTGATGCCTCGGCGTGCGCTGAGGACACCCTTGGCCTGTTCGACGATGACGCGGCTGTTCAGAGCACCTTGCAGCTGCTCGGTCAGTGTCTCCGCCCGCTGCACGCTGCGTTCTTGCAAGATGGCGATCGTGGCCACGTCCGCCAGCGCCTGCACGACGCGCACGTCGCCCTCATCGAAGCGTCCAGACTCGCCTCCGAAGATGTTCAGCGTCCCGATGACCTCGTTGCGCAGGCGCATCGGGATGGCGTGAACCGAACCGAAACCTGCGTCGATGGCGCGGGGGGCGAAGTGGGGCCACCGGCCCGCTGCCGTCGACAGATTCGTGTTGATCACCGGTTCGCGCATGGTGAAGCAGTCGTAGCACGGACCTTCGTTGGTCTGAAGCTGGAACAGCTCGACCAGCCGGGCCTGCTCGGTCGAGGCAGCCATGTACTGCAGTTTTCCCTGCGAGTCGGCCAGGAGGATCCCGACGGCCAGAGCGTCGCAGATCCTGGCAGCCCGCTCGCTCAGGTTGTGCAGGAAGTCGACGAGGTCGAAGTCGTCGACCAACGTGTCAGCGACCTCGACGAAAACATCGGACAGATCGTCGGTGGAGATCATGATGCGCACATCCCATTCTGTGGTCGATCGCGTCGTACGACCGGTCTCATTGGTCTCGCTCGGTTCGAAGATCGACGTGGCCGGACATGATGAGCGCGGCGAGATCAGCCAATGACAGTCCATGGTAGAACGCATGGGCCCTCATGCGGACCATCGATTCGGCCAGGCTGATGTCGAGGTGCACGGAGGTGACTCCCTGCGCCTGATAGATCTCGGCGCGATTGTCCTGCGCCGCTTCCACGACACCAGAATGTGGTGTGTCCGCGGACAATGCGGAACCAGCGTCCACGAGAATCTCGGTGGCAACCTCGGCGAAGGTCAGAGCCACGTTCATTTGGTCACGTCCCAGTGTGCCGCCAGCGGACGTGTAGACGGTCAGCACGCCGAAGGCCGCGGCACCGACGTGGAGCGGGAAGGCGAATACTCCGGTGACGCCGGACTCGAGCGCGCTGGCGCTGTAGATGGGCCACGCATGTCCTTCCGTGGACGCCAGATCCGCGACGAGGACGGGTCGGCGCGTGGTGAACGCCTGCCCGCTCGGCCCCTCACCCAACGAGAACTGAAGTTCATCAAGCAGCACGCTTCGGTCATCCGCGCTGGCGACCACTCCGGCAGAACCGGACTCTGACCGCAGACCGATCGCCACCCCCGCGGCGCCCATGTGCTGGGCTGCGGCCCGGCACAGGCTGTTGAGCAGACCGACAGTCGTGGAGGTCTCGCTTTCCATGAGCTGCTCTGACATCAAGGTGGAGACGAAGGCACGGGGATGGAAGCGACTGTCTGCACCATGGCCGTCGCGCATCGTGTCCGCCCTCCGCCCGTGGTCGGCCACCGAGTCCAAGGAGGCGTCGGTCATCAGGCTATCGCCTGCAGCAGTGCCTCACGGTTGCTCGGACACCGCGGCTCCTTCGCGGGCAGCACGAATGAGGCCCGGATCCACCATCAGCTGAATCACCCTGTGCCACGATGTGACACGTCCTCGGTGGCGACAGCCGGAGTAGAGTCGAATCATGGTGCGAGTCCTGGCCGTCGCCGACGAAGAGGTCCAGTCCGTCCGTTCCCGGGTGCGTGACCTGGACGTCGACCTCGTGCTCGCCGCTGGTGATCTCCCGTGGGACTACCTCGAGGAGCTGGTCTCGTTGCTCGACGTGCCGGCTGCCTACGTGCCCGGCAACCACGAGCCGCCCGCCAGCCGGGCACCCGGAGCCAGCCCACGCGGCATGGTCAACGTCGACGGTCGCTGCCGCGTCGTCGCGGGCCTGCGGATCGCTGGGCTCGGCGGGTGCGTGCGCTACAACAACGGTGACCACCAGTACACGCAGAAGGAGTACGCGAAGAAGGCGCGGCGCCTGGTCAAGGCCGCTGGCGATGTCGACGTGCTGCTCACCCACGCACCCCCGCTGGGGCTCGGTGACGAGCCGGATCCGTCACATCAAGGCATCGCGGCGCTCCCTGACACCATCACGGCGCTGAACCCCACCTGGCACCTGCACGGGCACATCCACCCCTATGGGATGGCCAAGCCGGATCGTGAGATCGGATCGACCACGATTCGCAACGTGATCCCGTGCAGCGTCATCGAGATCGAGCCACGGAGCAGCTGACATGGCCAGCAGCTCAGGATCGCCCCGCGTCGACGCCGAGAGCGACTTCATGCGCGCCCGACGGCACCAGGTCCTGTCGAGCCTCGCAGCGCGGTTGCGCAACGACCACGTGGACGTCGTGCAGTCGATGTCGTTCGACGACGTCGTCGCGGCGCTCGGACGACGCGCCGAGCACTACGTCGGCACCAAGGTCATCGCCCTCGACGCGATCGTCGGATCGGTCGACAAGGTGCGTGACTTCGACCGGCGGTTCCGTCCCACCTCGGCGCGCAGCCGCCAGCGCTGGGAGCGGCTGGCCCGGGCCGCCCGCACCGGCGAGGTGATCCCGCCGATCGAGGTCTTCCAGATCGGCGACTACTACTTCGTCAAGGACGGGCACCACCGGGTCTCGGTGGCGCGCAGCATGGGGGAGAAGCTGATCGAGGCCCGCATCACGGCGATCGACACCTTCCTGCTGCCGGTCGACATCGCCGCGCGGGCGGATCTGGAGCGCAAGTTCTGGCGTCGCCTGATGCTCGAGCGAGTCCCCTTCGCCGGCGAGGCGCGCGCCGCCATCGCGGTGGACACCCCCGAGCAGTACGGCGAGATCGCCGAGGCGGTCGAGGCCTGGGCCGCTCGCACCATGCATGCCGAGGGGGCCTACATGGATCGCGACACGATGGCGGTGCGCTGGTACGACGAGGAGTTCCGCCCGGTCATCGCGATGATCGACGAGGCCGGCGTTCGCGGTGAGAAGGAGCGGCCCGTCGAGGCGTTCCTGCGAGTCGCCGGCGAGCGCTACCGGCTCATCCGCGAGCACGAGTGGAACGCCGAGGTCCTCGCCCAGGTCCGCAAGGGCTCCCGTAGACGCTGATCATCAACATGCCCCGAATTTTGCTACCCAACGGACCGAACCAGCGCGAGAAACGGTTCGGTGGGTAGCAAAATTCGGGGAACCAGAGCGGGAGGTCAGAGGCCGACGGTCAGGTTCTCGCCTGATGAGGGGTCGAAGAGGTGCATCTTGTCGGTGTCGATGAACAAGGTGGCGTCGTCGTCCTCCTTGACCGTGCTGGCGGCATCGAGCGACACCACGAGCTGGGTGCGCAGCGAGTCGCTGTCGGACTCGCGGGCCAGCTCCTTGAGCTGGTCCTGCACCTTCGCCTCGGCCTCGTACGGGACGTACGCGTACTGCTGATCCCCGAGCCATTCCCGTACGTCGATGTGGGCCTCGAACGTGCGCGAGTCGTCGACGTGCTCCGGATCGATGACCGAGACGTCCTCGAAGTGCTCGGGACGGATGCCGGCCATCAGCAGGCCCTGCCCCTCGGCCTTCTGCGCCTTGTCGGCGGCCAGCGGGAACGTGCCGAACGGCAAGGTGATCTGACCGTCCTCGACGGTCGCGGGCAGGAAGTTCATCGGAGGCGATCCAATGAATCCGGCGACGAACAGGTTGACGGGCTGCTCGTACAGCTCACGCGGGCTGGCGAGCTGCTGCAGCACGCCGCGCTTCATGACGGCGACGCGATCGCCCAGCGTCATGGCCTCGGTCTGGTCGTGCGTGACGTAGACCGTGGTGATGCCCAGCTTCTTTTGCAGGCGGGCGATCTCGGTGCGCATCTGACCGCGCAGCTTGGCGTCCAGGTTCGACAACGGCTCGTCGAACAAGAACGCCCTGGCCTCGCGCACGATGGCGCGACCCATGGCCACGCGCTGGCGCTGACCACCGGACAGGTTGGCCGGCTGGTTGTACAGCGCCATCGGCGGGCCCACCTGCTCGATGACGCCCTGGTTGAACACGGCGATGCGGTCACCCATGGTCATCGCCTCCACCTGGTCGTGGGTGACGTAAATCATCGTCGCGCCCAAGGTTTTGTGCAGCCGGGTCAACTCGATGCGCATGCCCACCCGCAGGGCCGCATCCAGGTTGGACAAAGGCTCGTCGAACAGAAACACCCTGGGCTGGCGCACGATGGCGCGGCCGATGGCCACGCGCTGGCGTTGGCCGCCCGAGAGCTCT
>JBBSKV010000010.1:0-15289 GCA_038255955.1 Propionibacteriales bacterium | reverse complement strand
GATCGCGGTGGCGCCCTACAAGGCCCAGAACATGTCGAACAACTCGATGGTCTGTCCCGGGCCCGACGGTTTCGCCGAGATCGGGCGGGCGCAGTGGATCCAGGCGATGGCCGCGCGAGCCGCACCGGAAGCGGCGATGAATCCGGTGCTGCTCAAGCCGGGTGGAGACCGCCGCAGTCACGTGATCTTGATGGGCCGGCAGGCCGGCGAGATCTCGTCGGCCGAGTTCATCGGCGGTCGCCAATACCTCGCCGAGGCCGCCCACGCGGCCTTCGACGACCTGGCCGAACGATTCGAGCTGTTGGTGTGCGAAGGCGCCGGAAGTCCGGCCGAGATCAATCTGCGCGCCGATGACTACGTCAACATGGGGCTGGCGCAGCACGCGCAGATGCCCACGGTGGTCGTCGGTGACATCGACCGTGGCGGAGTCTTCGCGGCCATGTACGGCACCGTCGCGCTGCTCGACGAGTCCGACCAGCGCCTGATCGCCGGATTCGTGGTGAACAAGTTCCGCGGCGACGAGACGTTGCTCGAGCCGGGCCTGCGTGCCCTCGAGTCGCGCACGGGGCGCCGGGTGTTCGGCGTGCTGCCATGGCGGCCGGACCTGTGGCTTGACTCAGAGGACGCGCTCGATCTCGAGGGGCGGCGTGCTGACAGCGGCCACAAGGACACGGTGCGGGTGGCGGTCGTGCGTCTGCCGAGGATCAGCAACTTCACCGACATCGACGCACTGGGCCTGGAACCGGGCGTGGACGTGGAGTTCGTCAACGATGCGGCGGGCGTCTCGGGCGCCGACCTCGTGGTGCTGCCCGGAACTCGCTCCACCCTGTCGGATCTGGCCTGGCTGCGCGCTCGGGGGATCGATCGCGCGATTGCCCGGCACGTGGCCTCGGGGCGCGTGGTGCTCGGGATCTGCGGCGGATTCCAGATGCTGGGCGGCGACATCTGCGATCCGGACGGCGTCGAGGGTGCGATCGGCGCGAGCGCGACCGGGCTGGGGCTGCTCGACGTCACGACCCGGTTCGGGGCTGACAAGGTGCTGGCGCTGCCGACGGGTGAGGCCCTCGGCGCCGCAGCCAGCGGTTACGAGATCCACCACGGGCGGCTGCACGTGGGCGATGGCGTGGAGTCCTTCCTCGGCGGCGCGCGTGACGGACTGGTCTTCGGCACGATGTGGCACGGCAGCCTCGAGTCCGACGACCTTCGCCGAGCTCTGCTCAGGGAGGTGGCCGCCGCCACGGGTCGTGAACTTCCACAGTCAGCAGTGTCGTTCGCGGCTGCCCGAGAGCGTCGGATCGATCTGCTGGGTGATCTGGTGGAGCGTCATCTCGATGTCGATGCTCTGCTGCAGATCGCCACCGACGGCGCGTCCGAGGTCCCGATCATCGGCGCTCCGACATGACGGTGCTGCTGCTGGGAGGAACCGCGGAGGCGCGAGAGCTGGCCGTGGTGCTGGACGACGCAGGTGTCCGATTCGTGTCCACGCTGGCAGGGCGGGTCGCCCGGCCGCGCCTTCCGGTCGGAGCGGTCCAGATCGGCGGCTTCGGAGGTGTCTCAGGCCTGCGCGCCTACCTGACCGAGATGCGCATCGAGGCCGTGGTGGACGCCACCCATCCCTTCGCCGAGGGCATGTCGCGTCACGCGGCGGAGGCCACGTCGGCCGAGCAGGTTCCCCTGCTTCGACTGGAACGCCCGGGCTGGGCCGACGCGCCGGGTGCTTCTTCCTGGCACTGGGTCGACGACCACGCGGCGGCGGCGCAGCGAACCGCTGAGCTGGGGGACCGACCGTTCTTGACCATCGGGCGCCAGTCCTTGAGCCATTTCGTCGAACCCCTGCGCGATCACGCCGTGTTCGCCCGCGTCGTCGATCCGCCGGAGCTCGATCTGCCCGCGGGGTGGACCGTGCTGACCAGCCGCGGACCGTACGCGCTGGAGGGCGAGCTCGCGCTGATTGACCAGCACGGCCTGGACGTCGTGGTCACCAAGGACTCCGGTGGATCCCACACATGGCCCAAGCTGGCTGCGGCGGCCGAGCGGGAAGTTCCGGTGGTGATCGTGCGCCGGGGCGCGGCCGTCGCGGGGGTGCCGGTCGTCAGCGACGTGGCCGCGGCTGCGGCCTGGGTCGCAGACACCACGCGGCGCTGATCCCGAGCGCCATCCACGCCACGGCGTCGCCGAGCCGGACCGCTCGGTCGATGTCCGCGGTCGTGACGGGGCCGGTGCCCATGCGGGCCCGATGCTCGGTCTGACCGCCGTAGACGTTCGTGCCGCCCAGCTGCACCCCCAGCGCTCCTGCGAAGGAGGCCTCGACCGGCCCGGCGTTGGGGCTCGGGTGACCAGCCGCATCGCGTCGCCAGACCGCGATCGCCCGGTTCGGATCGCCTCCGACGAGCGGGGCGCCGGAGGCGGCCAGTAGGGCCGAGAGGCGGGACGGCACGAGGTTCAGCAGGTCGTCGAGGCGTGCGGAGGCCCAGCCGAAGTGCAGGTAGCGCGGTGAGCGGTGGCCAACCATGGCGTCCAGGGTGTTGGCGGCCCGGTAGGCGATCAGGCCGGGCACACCGGCGACGGCGCCGGCCACGAGCGGTGCGACGACCGCATCAGAGGTGTTCTCGGCGACGGACTCGACCGTGGCACGAGCCACCTCGCTGACGTCGAGGTCCGCAGTGCGGCGCCCGACGAGGTGGGTGAGGCGCTGCCGGGCTCCTGGCAGATCGTCGGCAACCAGGAACGCGTGGATCGCGCTGGCCTCGCGCCCGAGCGATCGGCCCCCGAGCACGGCCCAGGTGGACACCGCGGTCAGCAGGGTGCGCGACAACGGGTGCCGCGCACGGGAGGAGACCATGGTTGCGGCAACTGCGGCTCCACCGACCAGGGCCGCAGTGAACGCGGCGCCCCGCGCACGGTCATCGCGATGGACCCGACGCTCGAGAGCGCTTGCGAGCTGCCCGAAGCCCGCGACCGGGTGCCGGTGGGAGGGATCGCCCCAGATCCGGTCGGCCACGAAGCCGAGGATCAGCCCGGCAGCGCGTGATCGCATCGAGGTCCTTCAGGGCTGGGTGGCCGCAGCGGGCCGGGGGACTAGGGTGTGGGCCGACCCTATAGCGAGGTGTGATGAAGGTTCTGGTCACGGGCGGAGTCCGGTCAGGCAAGTCGTTTCACGCCGAGTCGTTGCTGGTCGCAGAGCCGCAGGTGTCCTACGTCGCCCCCGGTCGTCTGGTCGATCCGGAGCTGGACCCGGAGTGGGCCGCACGAGTCGCCACCCATCGTGCTCGCCGCCCCGGGCACTGGACGACGATCGAGACCCACGACCTGGCCGAGGCGATCACGGCGGCCGAGGGAGCGGTGCTGGTGGACTGTCTGGGCACCTGGGTGACCGCCGTGATCGACGAGCTGGACGGCTGGGACGCGGTCCAGGACGAGTGGCAGCCGGTCCTGATGCAACGCCTGGAAGCGGCGTGCGAGGCGATCGCGGCCCACCCCGGCACCGTCGTGCTGGTCACCAACGAGGTCGGTCTCGGGGTGGTACCCGAGCACCGGTCGGGTCGGGTCTTCCGCGATCTGCTCGGCATCACGAACCAGCGAGTCGCCGCCGAGTGCGAGGACGTCCTGCTGGTCGTCGCCGGCCGTACCCTCCGTCTGTGAGAACCGTGGTTCACACCGACGTGGCGACGACCAGGAGCGCGGCGAGGGTGAGCTCGATGGTGGCGCCGAAAACGTCGCCGGTGACGCCGCCGAAGCGGTTGACAGCGCGGCGGAGGACCAGGAAGACCACGATGAGCGCGACCACGGCGGCCACCAGACCCAGCCACCACCCGGCGCCCGCCCACGTCAGCACGGCGGTCAGTGCGGCGGGCGTGGCGACCCAGCTGATGGCCGTCCAGGTGCGCGGGACGATGCCGGCGTAGTCGGCGGCCAGACCCGGTTCGCTGGCCGGGGGAACGCCGACCGCGCACGTCACCGAGAGCACCGCCCGCGAGGCGCAGACCAGGACCGCGGCGACGACCGGGCCGCGATCAAGCGTGAAGAGGCTGGCGAACGCCGATGCCTGGATGCCGAGGGTGACGACGAGCATCGCGATCGCGGCGGGGCCGGACGTGGGGTCGACCATGACCTCGAGCGACCGCTTGCGCTCGTAGGACGCTGTGAGGGCGTCAGCGACGTCGGCGAGACCATCAAGGTGGAACGCCCGGTTGCCCAGAGCGAGGACGCCCACGGCAGCGAACCCGAGGACGGTCGTCGAGATGCCGAGCTCGCGACCGCCCCAGCCGAGGAGGGCGACGGCGAGAGCCAGAGGCACGACGGCCAGCGGCGCCAGCAGCATGGCTGCGATCGCGACCGGTCGGTCGACCTTGGACGGCGGGCGCGTCGGCACGACCGTCAGCATCCCTGCGGCAAGCCGCCAGCCGTCACGGGTCACCGAGACGTCAGGCATCAGGCATCAGGCAGGAGGTCAGCCAGCAGGGCGACGTCGCGCAGGACCAGAGCCGCCGAACGCACGATGGGGACAGCCGCGACCGCTCCGCTGCCCTCGCCAAGTCGCAGGCCGAGGTCGAGGATCGGCTCGAGGCCGAGCTTGTCCAGCGCGAAGGTCTGTGCAGGTTCGGTCGAGCGGTGGCCCGCAGCGAACCACGCCGAGGCACCCGGCGCGAGCCGGTCGGCCATGATGGCGGCCGCGACCGAGATCACGCCGTCGAGCAGCACGGGCAGCCCGGCCCGAGCGGCGGCCGCCATGAATCCGGCCGACGCCGCCAGATCTGCACTGCCGAGCGCCGTGAGGGTGTCGAACGGATCCGTGACGCGGTCGCCGGCACGATCCAGAGCCTGCTGCACCAGGGCGATCTTGGCGGTGAGGGCCGCTTCGTCGATCCCGGTGCCGCGGCCGGTCACCTCGGCTGCCGGCAGCCCGAGCGAAGCGGCGATCAGGGCTGCCGCCGGTGTGGTGTTGCCGATGCCCATGTCGCCGCTGATCAGCAGCTGTGCGCCGGCGGCGATCTCCTCGGCGGCCACGGCCTCCCCGGCAGAGATCGCGCGTGCCGTCTCCTCGGGTGTCAGCGCATCTTCGAGGTGGATGGCGCCGCTGCCGCGTCGCACCTTGTAGGCCGTCAGCTCCGGCGGTCCGCCGAGATCGTCGTCGACGCCGATGTCGAGCACCCGCACCGAGACGCCGTGCTGGGCGGCCAGCGTCGAGACGCCCGCCTTGCCGAGCGCGAACGTGTGCACCATGGCGCCAGTGATGGCCTTGGGGTAGGCCGAGACGCCATGGTCGGCGACGCCGTGGTCGCCGGCGAAGATCACCGCTCGCACGCGGTCGACCGGCTCGGGCGGACAGACTCCCTGGGTGGCCGCGATCCAGACGCCGAGCTCGCCGAGGCGTCCCAGTGCGCCAGCCGGGGTGGCAAGACCAGCCAGACGTTCGGACGCCTGCTCGCGGACGAGAGCCGACGGCGGTGCGACGTCGCGGGCGGTCACAGGCTGGCCGCCAGGTTCTTGCGGGCCGCGGTGAGGGCCTCCCTCTCGTGCAGCCTGCCGATCATGCCAGCGAGCACGATCCCGATGACGCCCCACAGGATGGCCAGCGTCGCGATCGAGTCGCGGCGGAAGTACCACAGGATGTCGGCGGGGAAGTCGCCCAGCTCGTTGACGGTGGGCATCAGCGCACCGGCGACGACCACGACGACCAGGTAGGTGCCGCCGGCCACCAGGGCAGTGCGGTACACGTTCAGGTTCTTCAGCAGGAGACGGGCCAGGAGCACGCACGCGACAGCGGCGACGACTGAGATGCCCTGCATCACGAAGAAGTCGACCGTGCGCTGGCCGATGGTGCCCTCGTCGCCGACCGCGGGCGGCGCCGACGGGTACTTCAGGAACGGAACCAGCGCGAAACTGATGAAGCCGATCAGCGTGACCAGCGCAGTCGACTGGCTGGGACGCAGGCGGCCGAGACGACCGACGACGAACGCCGACAGCAGGCCGATGACACCGCCGATGGCCGTCCCGACCGTCAACAGGCCGGTCGCCAGACCCCACGTGGACTGGTTCTGACGCGACACCTGCGTCCCGTGGTCCTCGTCGCCGTGGCGGGGGAGCGTCGAGGCGAACGTGGTCAGGCTGGTCGCCACGCTCGACGGGCTGGATGCTGCGGAGGAGTGGTCGTGGGCGGGTGCCTCAGGGGCCGGCGCAGCGGCTGCGCCGGCCTCCTCGACGGCGATCGCTGCGTCCACCTGGGTCTCGGCGACGAAGTAGCCGAACGCGAAGGCGAACAGGCCTGCGATGAAGCCCGCGGCGAGTCCGCGGACGAGAAAGTTGCGTGGGGTCATGAGAGGTCCTTGAACGAGGCATGGGTAGCGCAAGGCGGCCGGAGCACCCGGTGGGGCTCACGGCGATGGTGCCTGACTCAGCTCAGTGGTGGTGCTCGGTGCCACTGACCAGATCAGTGGCAGGGGTAGCCCAGCAGGTGGCGTCCGTCGTGGACCCACTCGTGGATCGCGGTGCCGCCCGAGATGGACACGGCACCCTGGTCGGCGGTGATGAAGAACAGCACGATGGCCGCCATCACGAAGAAGAACAGCGCCCACGGCGCGATCTGTGCGACGGGGATCGACGGGATCTCGATCTCGGGTGTGGCAGTGGCGGTGGCCTGTGACATCTGACGGTTCTCCTGACGGGATACGTGCGTCCCTAGTGGTGGATTATCCACTCCGTTGGGTCTGGCTTCGCCCTGCAAGGGGCGTCACAGTAGCGCGACTGCACCGGAATCTCACCGGCTTCCGAGGGGGTGGTGACCTCATCATAGGGAGCGCGGCGATCAGCGGTCAACGACGGGTGCTGTGACCTCGATGGTTCGGGTGTGCGGGTCGACCGTCGTGATGGACCCATTGGCCGGGAGCGCGGGCCGCTGACCGCTGAGCAGCCCGATCGCGAGTCCGATCGTGTCGCCGTGACTGACCATGACCGTGCTGTCAGGAAGATCGAGATCGAGCAGGATGCGGATGCGCGTCAGCACTGCCGGCAACCCCTCCTCGAGCCCCTTCTCCAGCAGCAGGTCCTCGGTCTCGGCGGCCAGCCCGAGGCGGTTCGCGATGATCTCGGCAGTCTGCTGGGCCCGAACCGCAGGTGAGCTCAGCACCCGGGTGGCTCCGAGCCCCGCGAGTGATTCAGCGGCAGCTGCCGCCTGCGCGCGACCGAGGTCGGTCAGGGGCGGTCCGAGCTCGTGACCCTGCATGCGGTCTGACGCGTTCCACGTCGACTGCCCGTGCCGCACCCAGAACAGGGTCACCGGGTGAGTCCGGGAATGTCGGCGACCTGGCCGATCACCGCCACGGCCGGGGCGCCCACCGCGGCGTCGCGGGCGCGCTGGTCGATGTCGCAGAGGGTGCCGTGCACCGTGCGCTGGCTCGGCAGCGCGGCGTCGGCGACGACAGCGGCCGGGGTGGTGGGATCGAGCCCGCCCTCGACCAGCGCCTCGCAGATCGCGCCGAGCGTGCGCACCCCCATCATCACCACGATCGTGGCGCCCGACCGCGCGAGTGCGGAGAAGTCGAGGGTGCTGTCGTCATGCCCGGGAGGCACGTGGCCGGAGATGACCGTGAAGCCCTGGGTCAGTCCGCGATGCGTGACCGGGATGCCCGCGAGCGCGGGGCCGGCGATCGCCGCGCTGACGCCCGGGACGACGCTCGTGGCGACACCGGCCTCGTGGCACGCGATGAGCTCTTCACCGCCCCGTCCGAAGACGAAGTTGTCGCCACCCTTGAAGCGGACGACGCGTCGCCCGGCGAGGGCGTGATCGACCAAGAGCTGGTTGATCTCGGACTGGGGTGTGGAGCGGCCGCTGGGGATCTTGGCGACGTCGATGATCTGGGCGTCGGGGCGGGCCCAGCGCAGGGCGGCCAGCGGAGCGAGTCGATCGGTCACGATGACGTCGGCCGCCTCGATCGCGGCCCGACCGGCCACCGTCACCAGGCCGGGATCGCCGGGGCCTCCACCCACGAGGGTGACCGATCCGGGGGTGCTGTCCGTCGGCGCCGGATCAAGACGTCGGCTGGTGAGCACCAGATCGGTCGCCTGGATGTCGGCGAGCTCGGGATCGCGGGCGAACCAGGTCACCAGACCACGATCGACGAGGTCCTCGATGCTGGCGGTCACCTGGGGGGCCGCGACGGTGACGACGGCGCCAGCCTCGAGCAGGGCGGCCACGTGCGCGCCGGCGGCTATGTCGCCACCGATGACCAGGGCGGGACGCCCCGCGACGTCGGTCGTCAAGGGGATCATCGAGCCAGTCCCTCGATGCCCAGACCCTCGATGCGCAGCGTGGCCAGCAGCTTGCGGGTCGTGTCCGGACGTCGGACGGCGATCCGGCACCACGAGTCGTCGAGCCCGGGGAAGGTGTCGGCGCGCCTGACGGCGTAACCCACGTCGCGCAGGTGCTGGTGGGCACCGGGGCCGAGGCGGGCCAGGACGAACGGGGCCGCCGACGGCAGGTGCGCGATGCCCAGCTCGGCCAGTCCGTCGGTGAGCACGTCACGGTAGGTGGAGGTACGACCTGCGCGGCGCGACTGCTCGGCCGTGGCGTCGGCGCTCGAGCAGGCGATCAGTGCGGCGACCGCCTGCGCCGAGACCGACCACGGGGACTGCTGGCGGCGCAGGTCCTGCAGCAGGCCGGGATGTCCGAGGACGTACCCCGCGCGGACGCCGGGGATCGACCAGGTCTTGGTCAGGCTGCGCAGCACCAGCAGGCCGGGCAGCGGGGCGCCCGCGAGCGAACCGCGTTCGCCGGGCACCGCATCCATGAACGCCTCGTCGACCACGACCAGGCGGCCGGGGGTCAGCAACCGGCGCAGCACCCGCTCGGGGTGCAGCGTGCCGGTGGGGTTCGTCGGATTGCCGATGATGACCAGATCGGCCTGCGCGGGCACCATGGCGGGGTCCAGTCCGAACTCGGTCTCGGCGGTGGTGATCACGTGATGGGGCGAGAGTCCCGCCGCTGCCAGGGCGACGTCGGGCTCGGTGAACTGCGGGTGCACCACGACCGGATGGATCCACGGCTTCGCCCGGGCGATCAGCGTGAAGGCTTCAGCGACGCCGGCCGTGGCCAGCACCTCGTCGCTGCGTCGGCCGTGCCGTGCCGCGACGGCGCGCTCGGCCTCGGCCGGATCGGGATACGCCCGCACGTCGGCCAGGCTGGCGCGCAGGGCGTCATCGAGCCAACCGGGTCGTTCCTCGTCGTTGATGTTGACGGCGAAGTCGACCAGCCCGTGGCCCAGCTCCTGATCGCCGTGCCACGTCAGCGCCTTCGGTGCTGCTTGCCGCTTGGCGGCACCCGGGCTCCGCCCGGACGTGCTGCCTCGCTTCGCTCGGCCCGTTGTCTCGGCATCGGAGGTGGTCGCCCGATGAGTGGTCGTCGTGGCCGCGAAGGCGTGGACGGCGTGGGCGAACCGTTGGGCCATCTGGGGGTGGCCGGCCCAGTGCGTGTGCAGGTAGGACGCGGACAGGGAGTCGGTGCCCGAGCCGTGGGGCTGGCCGTCGACCAGCCACGCTGACTCCGCCGAGGCAGCCGGAGTCGTGATCGTGCGGTGGAACTCGTGGCCGGTGACGCGGGTCCCAGCGACGCCGGCCAGCTGGTCGTGCGGCACGATCGCGGTGCGGTAGCTCAGCGTCAACCGGGGCGCCATGTGCGCGTCGGCGTCGATCGCGCCGACCATCGGCACGCCGTCAACCGTCCGACACAGGTAGAGCAGGCCGGCGCACTCGGCAATCGTCGGCATCCCGGCATCGACGGCTGATCGCAGATCGTCCAGCAGTGCGGTGTTGGCGGCCAGTCCGGCTGCGTGCACCTCGGGGAAGCCGCCGCCGAGGTACAACCCGGCCGTTCCCGCAGGCAGCGCAGGGTCGTTGAGTGGGTCGAACACCTCGACGCGACAGCCGGCCGCTGTCAGCAGCTCTTCGGTCTCGGCGTACCGGAAGGTGAAGGCGCGCCCGCCCGCCATCGCGACGACGGGACGCGCCGTCGACGGCGGAGAGACCTCTTCGGCCGGATCCCAGGGAGCTGCGTCGAGCGCAGGCACGTCCCGGGCGAGGCGTAGGACTTCGTCGAGATCGATGCGCTCGGCGATCTGGTCGGCGAGGCGGTCCAGCGACTGGGCGGCATCGTCGCGTTCGTCGGCCGGGATCAGCCCGAGGTGACGCGAGGGGGCCACGATGCCGTCGTCGCGCTGCAGGACCCCGAGGACCGGGACGCCGGTCGACTCCAGCGCCGACACGACCTCCTGGGCGTGCCGAGCGGACCCGGCCTTGTTGACGATGACTCCGACGACGCGGACGGACGGATCGAAGGCGACCATGCCCTGGACGACCGCCGCGATGGATCGTGAGGCGTGGGAGATGTCGACGACCAGAATGACCGGGGTGCGGGTCAGGGTCGCGACGTGCGCCGTCGAGGCGAAGCCGTTGCCGCCGATCTGACCATCGTGCAGACCCATCACGCCCTCGATGATCGCGACGTCGCTGTCGGCCGCCCCGTGCAGCAGCAGGGGTGCGAGCCGGTGCTCGCCGACCAGGTGCGGGTCGAGATTTCGACCGGGGCGTCCGGTCGCCAACGAGTGGTAGCCGGGGTCGATGTAGTCGGGGCCGACCTTGTGGCCGGACACGCGGTGCCCGGCACGGGCGAGAGCCGCCATCAAGCCGGTGGCCACCGTGGTCTTGCCGTGCCCGGAAGCGGGTGCGGCGATGACCAGCCGGGGGAGGTGCCGGTTTCCTGCGGTGCTCACCACTCGATCCCTCGCTGACCCTTCTGGCCGCGATCGAAGGGGTGCTTGACGTGGTGCATCTCGGTGACGAGGTCGGCGATCTCGATCAGCTTCGGATGGGCGTTGCGCCCCGTGACGGTCACGTACTGGCGGCCGGGCCGGTTGGCCAGCGTCTCGACGACGTCGTCGATGTCGACCCACCCCCACGTGATTGGGTAGGTGAACTCGTCCAGGACGTACAGGTCGTGCCGTTCGTCGGCGATGCGCCGCTTGACCTCGGCCCAGCCCTCGGCCGCGTCGGCGGCGTGGTCCTCGTCACTGCCTTCCTTGCGCGACCATGACCAGCCGGAGCCCATCTTGTGCCACTCGACCGGGCCACCCACACCGGTCTCGGTGTGCAGATCGGCCAGACGTTCGAGCACGGTCTGCTCGCCGATCCGCCACTTGGCGGACTTCACGAACTGGAAGACGCCGATGTCCCAGCCCTGGTTCCAGGCGCGCATCGCGAGGCCGAAGGCGGCAGTGCTCTTGCCCTTGCCCGAGCCGGTGTGCACCATCAGCAGCGGTTGGTTGCGACGCTGCTTGGTGGTGAGCCCGTCGTCGGGAATGGTGACCGGTTGACCCTGGGGCATCAGGCGGCCCCCCTGACGACGTCGGTGATGGCGTCGGCACTGACCTCGCCCAGCGGCACGTACTGCGCGAGCAGCTTGTCGGCCAGCTCGTGGGCCAGGCCCATGCGGAACTTCCCGGTCTCGCAATCGATGACCAGGCTGGCGACGCCGCTGGCGCCGAGGTGCTCGGCGACCTGGTGGGCGCGCTGCACGGCCCGCTCGCCGTGGGTGGCGCGGCCATCGGTAATGACGACGACCAGCGGCCGACGACGCGGGTCGCGGACTCGTTCGAGACGCAGCACGTCGGCGATCTTGAGCAGGCCCTCGGCCAGCGGTGTGCGACCGCCTGCCGGGAGCTCGGCGAGGCGTGCGGCGGCGATGTCGATCGAGCCCGTGGGTGGCAGCACGAGGTCGGCGGAGTCGCCGCGGAACGTGATCAGGCCGACCTTGTCGCGGCGCTGGTAGGCATCCATCAGCAACGACAGGATCGCGGTCTTGACCTGCTCCATGCGGCGCCGCGCGGCCATCGAGCCGGAGGCATCGACGCAGAACAGGATCAGATTCGACTCGTGCCCCTCCTTGACGGCGATACGCAGGTCGGACGGGCGGAAGGCCAGGCTCCTGCCTGCCCGCTGGCGGTCGGCCTGATGGGGTGCCGCGGCCCGGATCGTCTCGGTGAGGTGGATGGACCCACCCTGGCCGACCCGGCGAGCAGCGCCGATGCGCCGACCGGTGTCGGTGATCGCGCGTGACCGCCGACCTGACTCGCCCGCGCCGAGCCCCGACACGGTGAACACCTTCGGCCGGTACGGCTGCTGCGGTGCCGCCACGGTCACCTCGGACGTCCCGCCTCCCGGCTCCTCGCCCGGCGATTCCCGCGCGCTCTGATCCTTCGATTCCTGCGGCTGCTGCGACTCCGGCTCCCGCTGAGTGTCACGTTCGGACTGGTCTTCCGGTCCGGAATCTGTCGAATCGTGACTCTCAGCGTCTCCGGGGCCCTCGGAGTCGCCGGTGTCGGTGGGGTCGTCGGGCGTGGGGGGTGGGGGTTCGTCGTCGCCCAGGATCTGGTCGAGCAGGTCCTCGTCGATGCCGGGGGCGTCGAAGGGATTGCGGCGGCGACGATGGGGCAGCGCCAGCAGGGCGGCGGCCCGCACGTCCTCGCGCAGCACGTGGGTGCGCCCGTTCCACGCCGCGTGCGCCGCCGCGGTGCGGGCGGTGACGATGTCGGCGCGCATGCCGTCGACCTCGAAGGCCGCGCAGATCTGGGCGATCTTCAGCAGGGCCCAGTCGTTGAGGTCGACCTGCTCCACGAGCTTCTGGGCGGACTCGATTCGATCGGTCAGCTCGGCCTCGGAGGCGGCGAACCGGGTGGCGAACGCGACGGGATCGGTCTCGTAGGCGATGCGTCGGCGCACGACCTCGACGCGGGCCGCAGGGTCGCGCGGGGCAGCAACCTCGACGGTGAGGCCGAAGCGGTCGAGCAGCTGAGGACGCAGCTCGCCCTCCTCGGGATTCATCGTGCCGACCAGCACGAACCGGGCCGCATGCTCGACCGAGATGCCGTCGCGCTCGACCGTCGAGCGGCCCATCGCGGCGGCGTCCAGCAGCAGGTCGACCAGGTGGTCGTGCAGCAGGTTGACCTCGTCGACGTAGAGGATGCCGCGGTGCGCGCGGGCCAGCAGGCCGGGCTCGTACTCGGTGACGCCGTCGGACAGGGCCTTTTCCAGGTGCAGCGATCCGAGCACGCGGTCCTCGGTGGCGCCGACCGGCAGCTCGACAAGCCGCACGGCCCGGGTCTCGACATCGTGATCGGCACAGAACGGGCCGTCGGGCGACGTGGCGCCCGCATCGTGCGGATCGGTGGAGAACCGGTCACCCGCGATGACATCGATGTGCGGCAGCACCGAGGCAAGCGCGCGGACGACGGTCGACTTGGCCGTGCCCTTCTCGCCGCGGATCAGCACGCCGCCGATGGCCGGCGAGATCGTCGACAGGGTGAGGGCCAGGGCCATGTCGCCCATCCGGTGGGGCTCGGCGCCGACCACTGCGGTCAAGGGGTAGTGCTGTGGCATGTGGGGCTCCCGCTCGTCTGCCGACGTTCCGATGGCGCAGATCGCATCCACCGGTTCAGGCGCGAGGCCGGTCTTCGGACTTCCAGCCGGAACTGAACTGGTCACCGCAGCGGGCCCTGTGCCGGATTCTCACCGGCTTCTCGATTCTCCTCGCACGCGAGGCACCTCGAGCCTGGTCCACACAGCGTAACGGCTGGCGGCGCGTGCCGATATCGTCGTCACCTGTGAGCACACGGGTGACGGTCGTCGGTATCGGCGCGGACGGCTGGGCAGGACTGACCGACGCCGCACGTCATGTCGTCTCGACGGCCGATGTCGTGCTGGGTGGTGAACGGCATCTCGGTCTGCTTCCGAGCTCGGACGACCAGATCCGTCAGGCCTGGCCGTCGCCGCTGCGGGACGGTCTGCCGGACCTGCTCTCCGCCCACGAGGGTCGCAACGTCGTCGCGCTGGCCTCGGGCGATCCCCTCGTCTCGGGCATCGCCACGACGCTGGTCGACGTGCTGGGCGCCGATCAGGTGCAGGTGCTGCCGGCCCTGTCGTCGGTTGCTCTGGCGCGCGCCCGCATGCGCTGGTCGGCCGAGTCGACCGAGGTCGTCACGCTCGTGGGTCGTGACCCACGCACGGTCGCTCGCTCGCTCGCCCCCGGCCTGCGGCTGCTGGTGCTGTCGTCCGACGGCTCCACGCCCGCCGAGGTCGCGAACCTGTTGAGCGTCGCCGGCTACGGCGCCAGTGTGATGACCGTGCTGTCCGACCTGGGCGCCGCCGACGAGTCGCGGCGCGACGGCGTTGCCGCCTCCTGGGGAGCTGAGTCGTCGCCAGCCCTCAACGTCGTGGCGATCGAGCTGGTCAGCTCCGGTGCACGCACGCTCGGACTCGCCGCTGGTCTGCCCGATGACGCCTTCGACCACGACGGCCAGATCACCAAGCGCGACGTGCGGGCTTCGGCCCTGGCCCGGTTGGCGCCGTCGCCAGGACAGCTGCTCTGGGACGTCGGCGCAGGTGCCGGTTCGGTCGCGGTCGAGTGGATGCGGGCCCACCCCACGTGCCGGGCGGTCGCGGTCGAGCAGCGAGCCGACCGGGCCGAGCGCATCGCGCGCAACGCGTCGATCCACGGTGTGCCCGGACTCGAGATCGTCGGTGGCCATGCGCCGGACGTGCTCGCCGACCTGCCCGCACCCGATGCAGTGTTCGTGGGCGGCGGCGCCACCGAACCGGGTCTGATCGATGCCTGCTGGGCGGCGCTGAATCCCGGCGGCCGCCTCGTCGTGCACGGCGTGACCCTGCAGACCGAGGCGCTGCTGGCCCAGCAGTTCGCCGAGCACGGCGGCGAGCTGACCCGCCTGCACGTCGAGCACGCGGCACCCATCGGCTCGTTCACCGGCTGGACGCCCTCGCGCGCCATCACGCAGTGGGCGGTGGCGAAGACATGATTCATTTCGTGGGTGCAGGTCCGGGCGCAGCCGATCTGCTGACCGTGCGGGCGGTGAACCTGCTGGCCGTGGCCGACGTCTGCGTCTACGCCGGCACGTACCTGGACGCCGAGGTGCTCAGCCACTGCCGCGACGGTGTCGACCTGGTCGACACCCAGGACCTCGATCTCGACCAGATCACGGCGCGGCTCGTCGATGCCCACGCTGCTGGCCTGTCCGTGGTGCGACTGTGCTCGGGCGACCCGTCGGTCTACTCGGCCGTGCACGAGCAGGCTCGCCGTCTCGATGCCCACGGCGTGCCGTGGGACGTCACCCCGGGTGTGCCGGCCTACGCGGCTGCGGCTGCGCGGCTCGGCGCCGAGCTCACGGTGCCCGAGGTCGCGCAGTCGGTGGTCATCACCCGCGCCCAGGCGCGCTCCACCGCGATGCCT
>JBBSKV010000009.1:0-15390 GCA_038255955.1 Propionibacteriales bacterium | reverse complement strand
GCCGCCGAACACCAGCGCGACGAGGACGACGATGATCAGGATGCGGCGTCCCCACGGGGAGCGTGGCGTCTTCTCGGCACGACGTCGACCTCTCCCGTGGGAGTCGCCCCCACTGGAGCTGCCGTCGCCGGAGTCGCCGCCCTCGGGGCCGCTTCCGCCGGTCATCAGGTCGAGACCATCACTCATCGGCACTCTCCGTCACTGGGTTGGTCATGAACGTCTCGCCGGGCGCGGACCCGCGGGTCCGCTCGGCGTCGAGGGCTGTCTGCAAGATCACCGTGGCCGCAGCCTGGTCGATGACCTGTCGACGGTCGACACCCGACCTCTTTCCCTGCTGGCGCAAGAGGAGATCTGCAGTCATCGTAGACATCCTCTCGTCGACCAGCCGGATGAGCACAGGATCGACCAGGGGTGACAGCTGGTCACAGATCGCTCGCACCTTCGCCGCTGCGGGACCTTCACGGCCCGACAGTCCCACCGGCATGCCCACGACGCACTCAATGGCCTGGATCTCATCGACGATGGCCGCGATGCGCTCGAGGGCACCCTTGCCGGCGGGGACCGTCTCGTAGGGCGTGGCGAGGATTCCCTCGGGATCGCAGGTCGCGACGCCGATGCGCACATCGCCCAGGTCGATGCCGACCCGGCGTCCTCTCCTCATTCCCGTCGGGGCCATGCCGTGGACCGTCACGGGTTCAGAGCGCCGATGCCACGGCGTCGAGTGCTGTGGGAATCGCGGCGACGTCGGTTCCGCCGCCCTGTGCGACATCGGCCTTGCCGCCACCGCGACCGCCGATGACGGGTCCGAGCACACCGATCAGGTCGTTGGCGCTCAGCCCACGATCCTGCGCGGCCTGGTTCAGCGCGACGACGGCGGCCGGTTTCCCACCGGCGTCGCCGATGACCACCACGACGGCGGGGCGGTCCTGCAGCCGACCGCGGATGTCGAGGGCCAGCGTGCGGACGTCGCCGCCGCCAGAGCCTGCGGCGTGGTGGCCGACGTACGCGACGCCGTCGATGTCGCGCGCCGATGCCGCGATGTCGGCTGCGGCGCCCAGCAGCTGGGCCGCCTTGAGCTTCTCCGACTCCTTCTCGACCGTCTTGAGCCGGTCCACCAGATCCTGCACCCGCGCCGGGACGTCGCCGGGCTGCGCCTTGAGCAGGTCGGTGAGCTGGCGCACGACGTCGCGCTCCCGCGCCAGGTACTCGAAGCCCTCGAGCCCGACCAGAGCCTCGATGCGGCGGTTGCCGGCACCGACCGAGCCGTCCGAAGTGACGACGACCGTGCCGATCTGCGAGGACCGCTCGACGTGGGTGCCGCCGCACAGCTCGCGCGACCACGGGCCCCCGATCTCGACGACCCGGACATCCTCGCCGTAGGTCTCGCCGAACAGCGCCAGGGCGCCGAAGTCGCGCGCCTCGGGCAGCGACATGGTGTGGGCGGTGACCGCGAGGTCCTCACGCAGTGCACGGTTGGACGCGATCTCGACGTCGCGCAGCTGGTCCGGCGACAACGCGCCGCCCCAGCCGAAGTCCAGACGCAGGTAGCCCGGACGGTTGAACGAGCCGGACTGCAGGGCCGTGGGTCCGAGCACCTCACGCAGGGCGGCGTGCACCACGTGGGTGCCCGAGTGCGCCTGGCGGGCGCCGCGGCGCCACTGCGGATCCACCGACGCGTGCACCGCGGTGTCGACGGTGAGCTCACCGTCCAGGACGCGGACCTGGTGCACGACCAGACCCTTGACCGGCCGCTGGACGTCGAGGACCTCGGCGCGGCCGCCATCCCACGACAGGTGCCCGGCATCGGCGTGCTGGCCGCCGGACTCGGCGTAGAACGGGGTGCGGTCGAGGACGACCTCGCCCAGCGCTCCCGCCGTGATGGCTGGGACGCCCTGACCCTCCTGGATCAGTGCGAGGGTGCGCGACTCGGTGTCGAGCGTGGTGTACGCCTGCCAGTCGGTGGGACCGCCGGCGTCGAGCACTCCGCGGTACACCGTGGTGTCGGCGTGGCTGCCCTTCTTGGACTTGGCGTCGGCCTTGGCCCGTGAGCGCTGCTCGGACATCAGGGCGCGGAAACCGTCCTCGTCGACGGACAGACCCTGCTCCGAGGCCATCTCCAGGGTCAGGTCGATCGGGAATCCGTAGGTGTCGTGCAGGGCGAACGCCTGCTCCCCCGCAAGAGATGTGCCACCAGCCTGCTTGAGGCCCGCCGCGGCGGTCTCGAAGATCTGGGTGCCCTTGCCGAGGGTCTGCCGGAAGGCTTCCTCCTCGGCGTAGGCGATCTGCGAGATCCGGGCGAAGTCGGCCTCGAGCTCGGGATAGGACGCCTTCATCTGGGCCAGGCTGACCGGCAGCAGCTGCGGCAACGCCGGGTCCTCGTAGCCGAGCAGTCGCATCGAGCGGACGGCGCGGCGCAACAGGCGCCGCAGCACGTATCCGCGCGCCTCGTTGCCGGGCGTCACGCCGTCGCCCATCAGCATCAGACCGCTGCGCACGTGATCGGCGACCACGCGGAAGCGCACGTCGTCCTCGTTGTTGGCGCCGTAGGCACGGCCGGAGATGGCCGCCGCCTTCTCGATGACCGGGAACACCTCGTCGATCTCGTACATGTTGGTCTTGCCCTGCAGCAGGTAGGCCACCCGCTCCAGACCCATGCCGGTGTCGATGTTCTGCTGCGGCAGCGGACCCACGACGTCGAAGGAGTCCTTGGCCTGGACGTTGGTGATCTCCTCCTGCATGAACACCAGGTTCCAGATCTCGAGGAACCGGTCCTCGTCGACGATCGGTCCCCCGTCGGGACCGAACTCGGGTCCACGGTCGATGTAGATCTCGCTCGCCGGGCCGCCAGGTCCGGGGACGCCCATCTGCCAGTAGTTGTCGAGCAGACCACGGCTCTGGATGCGTTCGTCAGGGAGTCCGGCGATCTCACCCCACAGGCGACGAGCCTCGTCGTCGGAGTGCAGGACGGTCACCCAGACGCACTGCGGATCGAATCCGTAGCCGCCGTCCTCGATGGAGCTCGTGATCAGCGTCCACGCGAACTCGATCGCGCCGGCCTTGAAGTAGTCACCGAACGAGAAGTTGCCGTTCATCTGGAAGAACGTGCCGTGCCGCGTGGTCTTGCCGACCTCTTCGATGTCCTGGGTGCGGACGCACTTCTGCACGCTCACCGCGCGCTGCCACGGCGGTGTCTCCTGGCCGAGGAAGTAGGGCTTGAACGGCACCATGCCCGCGTTGACGAACAACAGGTTGGGGTCGTCGAACAGCAACGGCGCCGACGGCACGACCGTGTGGCCCGCCTTCTCGAAGTGGTCGAGGAATCGGCGGCGAATCTCCGCAGTCTTCATGGGGTTCCGTGGTCCTTTGGATGGTCGGACTCGAGGGCGGTGTGAACGTGCGGGGCGCTGGTGGGCGCCGAGGGCGGGCCAAGCAGCTGGGTCTTGAGGTGGTCCTCGCGGGAGGCCATCCCGGTGGCCATCTCGCCGGTGAACTCGCGCCAGCCGGTGCCGAGCGCGGCCGCCTGGTCGACCAGCCCGGGCACCGAGAGCCGATAGGCGGCACGCCGGCTCTTGACGGTGGCGTAGGCCCCGGCCGCAGCACCCGCGACCAGCCACGCGACGCGAGACATCACTGGCCCGCCACACGGGGCAGCGAGCGGGGTTCGGCAGCCGTGTCCGGCGCTCCGAGCCACGTGGCGTCGGGGTGCAGGGTCGAGGTGGGGACGTCGCGTGCGGCCCGACGTGCGATGCGCTGACGCACCCGGCGACGGTGCCGGTACTCGCGGCGCATCAGCGCCAGGATGCGGTCGCGGCTCTCGGGTCGCAGGGCGTGGGCCAGTCCGGAGGCGTAGATCGACAGGCGCACGGCCGGGCGCCCGAGGGCCGTCGCGACCACCTGCTCCTCGGTGGGCGTCGCGATTACTCGTCCTTCGACGATCCGCACGGGAACCGGGGCGTGCACGGGCGCCGTGCTCGCAGCAGGCGACTCCGGCTTCTCGGTCGGTTCGGTCGGCACCGCGGCGGGGGCCTGGGCCAGGCGCCGAGCGGCCCGCACGGCCACGACGGCAGCGGTCACCGCGACGACGGCCAGCAGGGCCGTCGCGAGCAGGAGCACCGCCTCGAACGACATGACGTCGAGCCTATCGCGAGCGGTCGCGGAGAATGCCGCGGATCATCGCCAGCCGCTCCCCGAGGCGCGCCTCGAAGCCGTGCTCGGTCGGCTCGTAGTACGTCGCGCCGTCGACGTCGTCGGGCGCATACTGCTGACCGACGACACCCCGCGCATCGCCGTGCGGATACACGTAGTCATGACCATGGCCCAGCTTCTTCGCGCCCGGGTAGTGCGCGTCACGCAGAGCGGGTGGCACCGCACTGACCTTGCCGGCGCGGACGTCGGCCTGCGCCCGGTCGATGGCGACCACGACCGCATTCGACTTGGGGGCGGCTGTGAGGTGGATGACCGCCTGGGCCAGCGGGATGCGAGCCTCGGGAAATCCGATCATCGCGACGGCCTGGGCGGTGGCCGTGGCCAGCGGCAGCGCCGTCGGATCGGCCATGCCGATGTCCTCGCTGGCATGGATCATCAGTCGACGGGCGATGAAGCGTGGGTCCTCCCCCGCCTCGATCATCCGGGCCAGGTAGTGCAGGGCCGCGTCGACGTCGGATCCACGGATCGACTTGATGAAGGCGCTGATGACGTCGTAGTGCTGGTCGCCGTCGCGGTCGTAGCGGACCGCCGCCTTGTCGACGGCCAACGCGGCGTCCGCGACGTCGACGACGGGCTTCCCCTGGGCCTTGGCGGCCCCTGCGGCGGCCTCCAGATAGGTGAGAGCCCGGCGGCCGTCTCCCCCGGCGAGTCGCACCAAGTGGTCTCGCGCCTCGTCGTCCAGCGAAACCGCGCCGCCCAGGCCGCGCTCGTCGTCGATGGCGCGATCGATCAGCAGGCCGATGTCGTCGTCGGTCAGGCTCTGCAGCGTGAGCAGCAGGGAGCGGCTCAGCAGCGGAGAGATGACGCTGAAGTGCGGGTTCTCGGTGGTGGCGGCGACGAGCGACACCCACCGGTTCTCGACGCCGGGCAGCAGCGCGTCCTGCTGTGACTTGCTGAAGCGGTGCACCTCGTCGACGAACAGCACGGTCTCGACGCCGTTGGCCAGCGCCCGGCGCGCTCCCGCGATGACCTCGCGCACCTCCTTGACCCCGGCGCTGACGGCCGAGACCTCGACGAAACGTCGGTTGGTGTGCGCGCTGAGCAGGCTGGCGATCGTGGTCTTGCCGGTGCCGGGCGGACCCCACAGCAGGATGGTAAGCGGCTGGTCCCCGTCGATCATCTGCCGCAGTGGCGACCCGGGAGCGAGCAGGTGCTGCTGGCCGAGGAGCTCGTCCAGCGTGCGCGGCCGCATCCGCACGGCGAGCGGCGCCGACGCGTGCGAGCTGCCCGACAGACTCCCCCCGCCAGTCGTCGACGGGACCGGCACGGCCGGGATGTCGAACAAGCCGTCAGATGACATGCCGCGAGCCTATAGACACACCGCCCGCGACGTCGGTCTGCCGTCAGGCCGGGTCGGCGTCAGGGGTCTTCGGCTTGGCGTCCACGCCGGCGTCCTTGCGCTGCTCCGGCGTGATCGGGGCCGGCGCAGCGGTCAACGGGTCGTAGCCGCCACCGGACTTGGGGAAGGCGATGACCTCGCGGATCGAGTCGGCGCCGGCCAGCATGGCGCAGATGCGGTCCATGCCGACCGCGATGCCACCGTGTGGCGGGGCTCCGAAGGTGAACGCGTCGAGCAGGAAGCCGAACTTCTCGTTCGCCTCGTCCTCGTCGATGCCCATGATCTTGAAGACCCGCTTCTGCACGTCGTCGCGGTGGATTCGGATGGAGCCTCCACCGAGCTCGACGCCGTTGCAGACGATGTCGTAGGCCCAGGCCAGCGCCTGACCGGGATCCTCGTCGAAGCCGTCGATGTCCTGCGGCGAGGTGAAGGCGTGGTGCACCGCGGTCCAGGCGCCGGCGCCCACCGCGACGTCGCCGGAGGCGATGGCCTCGCTCGACGGCTCGAACAGAGGCGCGTCGACGACCCAGACGAACTCCCAGGCCGACTCGTCGATCAGGCCGCACCGGGCGCCGATCTCCAGACGGGCGGCGCCGAGCAGGGCTCGGGTCGACTTGGTGGTGCCGGCCCCGAAGAACACGCAGTCGCCCGGCTGCGCCCCGACGTGGGCGGCCAGGCCGGCGCGCTCGGTCTCGGACAGGTTCTTGGCGACCGGACCGCCGAGCTCACCCTCCTCGGTGATCGTGACGTAGGCCAGGCCCTTGGCGCCGCGCTGCTTGGCCCACTCCTGCCACGCGTCGAACTGGCGCCGCGGCTGCGAGGCGCCGCCGGGCATGACGACCGCGCCGACGTACTCGGCCTGGAACACCCGGAACTCGGTGTCGGAGAAGTACTCGGTGCACTCGACCAGCTCGTTGCCCATGCGCAGGTCGGGCTTGTCCGAGCCGAAGCGGCGCATGGCCTCGGCGTACGTCATGTGCGGGATCGGCGTGGCGACCGTGTGCCCGATGAGGGCCCACATCTCGGTGATGATCTGCTCCATCAGCGCGAGCACGTCGGCCTGCTCGACGAAGCTCATCTCGATGTCGAGCTGGGTGAACTCGGGCTGGCGGTCGGCGCGGAAGTCCTCGTCGCGATAGCAGCGTGCGATCTGGTAGTACCGCTCCATGCCGCCGACCATCAAGAGCTGCTTGAACAGCTGCGGGCTCTGCGGCAGGGCGTACCAGCTGCCGGGACGCAGCCGGGCCGGCACCAGGAAGTCGCGGGCCCCTTCGGGGGTGGATCGGGTCAGCGTGGGCGTCTCGATCTCGACGAAGTCCTGCGCCTCGAGCACGCGGCGAGCCGCGGCGTTGACCTTGCTGCGCAGACGCAGCGCGGCGGCCGGTCCGGCGCGACGCAGATCCAGGTAGCGGTAGCGCAGCCGAGCCTCCTCGCCGACCTCACCAGCGCTGGACGCAGCGTGGTCGTCGATCGGGAACGGCAGTGGTGCTGCGGTCGAAAGGATCTCGACGTCATCGGCGATGATCTCGATCTCGCCCGTCGGGATCGCGGCGTTCTGGTTGCCGTCGGGGCGCTGGCTGACGGTGCCGACGACCTTGAGACAGAACTCCGAGCGCAGCTGGTGCGCGACCTCCTCGCGAACCACCACCTGCACGACGCCCGAGGCCTCGCGCAGGTCGATGAAGGCGACACCACCATGATCTCGACGGCGTGCGACCCACCCGGCGAGGGTGACCTGCTCGCCGACGTTCGCGACCGTCAGGGTTCCGGCGTCATGGGTGCGGATCACGGGTGAATCTCCTCAGTGGTCGATATTCCTCAGCTGGGGGTCTTCTTGGGTGCCACGCCGGGAATCTGTCCGATGTCGCCATAGGGTGCTCTGGCCCATCGATGACGGAAACCCGGATCGGGTACCCGCCACGAAGCACCATACTGAGTCCGCAGATAGCGCTCCGGACTGCGGGGCATCGGCACCTCCACCCCGAGCACGGTCTGGTACGAGGCGGGGAAGACGTCGGACACCGTGAGCACGTCCCGTGGCCCGGGGTACCAGGCCACCGCGGTGCGACCGATCCTCCGGCGATTCCACCAGCGGGTGCCGTGATCGAACAGGCCGACGAACACATCGACCCGCTTGGCGCCGGGGCGTCCCGCCTGACGATGGGCGAAGCCCGTCCCGAGGACCTCGTATCCCAGTGAGCGCAGGTGGACTTCGACCCGGGCGAGGCCGTCCTCCAACGTGATTGCCTCGTCCGACCCGAAGGCGATGATCAGATCAAGGTCGTCGTCGTGCGGAATCAGGTCGCGGTCCCGCTCGACCGCCAGAGCAGCGCCGAAGCCGAAGCAGACCCGTGGAGTCAGCTCGCGCAGATCGGCAGCCAGCTCAGCTGCCGAGGCAAGATAGACCTGCTTCTCCTGCGTGCTCCAGTACCGGAACGAACGGTTCGGTCCATGAGCTGTCCACTCCCGGTCCCGCTCGTGCAGGAAGGTGGGATTGACCACCGCCTTCAGCGCAGCGCGACGGTCATCGGACATCTTGCGCTTGAACGAGGCGACCGTCATCCGCGCGTCGTGATACTCGCCGACGGCCGTGGCGAACACGCAGCCCATCAGTGCGACGAGCTGCTCCTCCTCGTACTCCTCTCGGGCACGGGCCAGCACGCTCTGACGGGCGGCCTCGACCCGCGCCGCTCCGTCGAACACCGTGCACCAGGCGCCGCTGGGCACTCGCACCGAGACGACGACGCCGCTGCCCCGGTGACACCACTGGGAGCGCACGTTGCGCAGCAGCACCCCGTCGGCGGGCACACCGTCGTCCCAGGTCAGCTCGAGCCAGGTGTGCTCAGCGGCGTTGGTGACGTGCTCAGCGTCCTCGGCCGGGTCGTCGTCCATCAGGTCCGCCGCCTCGACCGGAGCATCGGACCATCCGCTGGCGGTGACCACGGCTGCTGGCTGTGCACTGACCCCGGCCACCGTGACCGAGCGCAGGTGCAGCGGCTGGCCCGTGCGCAGGTCCAGACGTATTCCGTGGATCGGAGTCGGCCCGACGTCGACCCGCAACGACCCGTCGATGCGCAGGAAGTCCAGCTCGGGGAGCAGCTCGAGCGCCAGCTCTGCTGCCCGACCGAACGCCTCCTGCGCCTGCGGATCGCTCACCCAGTGCGCCTGACCAGCAGATCTCGCGCCACGAAGGCGTCGTCGTCGCGGTACTTCGCAAAGCCGAATCCCTGGACGGCGTAAGACACGTCGAAACCGTGTCGTCCCGCATGGGCGTGGAAGTCCGGTGGCCGCACGAAGCGGCGGTAGTGGGTGTCCGTGACCTTGGGCGCCGTGGAGTCACGATCCGTGCGGTACTCCAGCGCGACCAGGTCGCCGGGTCGGGTGATCGCCGCAGCAACCTCCAGCAACGCGATCTCTTCCTCGTCGTTGATGGCGTGCAAAAAGAACCGGGCGTACACCAGGGTCGGGCCCGAAGCGGTGCCGATCCGCTCGGCCAGATCGGGCGCGTCGATGCGGGAGGCGACGAACTGGGCCTCGAGGCCGCGGTCGGCCGCCGTCGCGACGCAGTGATCGATCCCCTCGGCAGAACCGTCCACTCCGAGGACCTCGTGGCCGTGCTCGGCGAAGAACAACGCATCGCGGCCTGTGCCCGAGCCCAGCTCGACGATCCGGTTCCGCCCGACGAGCTCACCTGCGACGAACGCAGCGAACTGCGACGGGAGCTGACGCTTCGTGCTGGCGGCGGCGTAGTAGTGATCCCAGTACGTGCTGCGCTCGGACGGTGCTGCGGCGTCGTGATCGGTCACACCGAATCCTCTGGTCGGGACAGGGCCGGGAAGAGATCGGCCTGCGGGGGTGTCCAGGTGGCGGGATCGACGTCGATCTGGTCGCCGCTGCGGATGTCCTTGACCTGGTGGGTTGAGTCGTCCGCGGCCGGGAACCAGACGAACGGGATCCCCCGACGCTCCGCGTAGCGAATCTGCTTGCCGAACTTCTGCGGGGCGGCAGCCACCTCGGTGGGGACACCCCGCGCCCGTAGCTTCTGGGCGATGGCGTCGCTGCCAGCCCGCGAGTCCTCGTCGCTGACTGCCACGAGAACGGCGCTGGGCACGGAGCGGTCGGCGGTGAGGCCGTCGGCGATCAACGGGACGAGCAGCCGCGAGACACCTAGCGAGATGCCGACGCCGGGATAGGTGGACTTTCCGTCGGTGGCCAAGGTGTCGTACCGGCCCCCTGAGCAGATGGAGCCGAGGTGCTCGTAGCCGGCCATCCGGGTCTCGAAGACCGTGCCGGTGTAGTAGTCCAGGCCGCGCGCGATGCGCAGGTCGGCCACGATCCTGACGTGGTCCCCGCTGCCGGCGCCCCTGACGACCTGGGCCAGCTCCTCGAGTCCTTCGTCCAGCATCGGATGCTGCACACCGAGGGTGCGGACGGCGGCGACGAACGAGTCGTCCTCGCTGGTGATCCCGGCGAGGGCCAGGCACTGGGTGGCCTGGTCGCTGGTGAGCCCGGCGTCGGACTGGAGCAGCTCGAGCACCTTCTCGCCCGGAAGCTTGTCGAGCTTGTCGACGATCGGCATCACGGCGGTCGGCTCGGCGATGCCCAGTCCGAGGTAGAAACCCTCGAGGATCTTGCGATTGCTCACCTGCAGGGTCAGCACCGGCACCGGCAGTCCGGCCAGCGCCTCGGCCATGACCCGGGCGATCTCGACGTCGAAGTGGAACGCCAGCTCGCCGCGACCCACGATGTCGATGTCGGCCTGGGTGAACTCGCGGAACCGTCCCTGCTGCGGGCGCTCGCCGCGCCACACCTTCTGGATCTGGTAGCGGCGGAACGGGAACTCCAGGTGGCCGGCGTTCTCGACCACGTAGCGGGCGAACGGCACCGTCAGGTCGAAATGCAGGGCCAGGGCGTCGCCCGGTCGATCTTGGCTGGCCTTCTCCTCGGTCGCGTGGATGCGACGGACGGTGTAGACCTCCTTGTCGATCTCGCCCTTGCGCAGCAGCTGCTCGACCGGCTCGACCGCACGGGTCTCGATCGAGGCGAAGCCGTGCAGCTCGAACACCGACCGCAAGTGGTCGAGGACGGCCAGCTCGACATTGCGCTCGGCCGGGAGGAACTCGGGGAAGCCGCTCAGCTTGGCCATGTCAGCTCAGATCTGCCAGGAAGGGGTTGGTCGCGCGCTCGCGACCGATGGACGACTGCGGTCCGTGACCGGGCAGCACGATGACGTCGTCGGCCAGCGGCAGGACCCGGTCGCGCAGGCTCTGCTGCATCTGATCGTGCGAGCCACCCGTGAGGTCGGTGCGGCCGATGGAGCCGGCGAACAGGAAGTCGCCGCTGAACATGATCTGCGAGACGTCCTCGGGGCCGTCGTAGTCGATCCGGTAGAACACGGTGCCGGGCGTGTGCCCGGGCGCGTGGTCCACGACGACTGTCAGCCCGTCGACTTCGATCTCGACGCCGTCGGCGGCGTCGCGCACGTCAGCGGGTTCGGCGAAGTCCGGCACCTCGGTCAGCTGCAGCTGTTGGCGCAGCATCGCGGCCGACTGGGTGGAGATGGCCGCCATCGGGTCGCTCAGCAGGTGCCGGTCGGCCGGGTGGATCCAGACCGGGCAGTCGTACTCGGCTGCGGCGTCCTGGGCGTTCCACATGTGGTCGAAGTGGCCGTGGGTGATCAAGATCGCCTCGGGCCGCAGGTTCTGCTCGCTGACCACCTGGCGCAGTCCGGTCATCGCGTCCATGCCCGGGTCGACCACCACGCAGCCGGTGCCGGGGCCGCGCGCCGCGACGTAGCAGTTCGCCTGCAGCGGGCCGGCCGGGAACGACGTGAGAAGCACGTCCGACAGGGTACGCGAGCCCAGCGGGTCGGCTCGACAGCGTCTGCCTCCTAGACTGTGCACATGGCTGAAGTGGCAACGCACCAGTGGGGTCGGATCGACGAGGACGGCAACGTCTTCGTGCGCACCGCCGAAGGCGAACGACAGATCGGTCAGTGGCAGGCAGGCACGCCCGAGGAGGGACTGGCCATGTACAGCCGTCGCTACGACGGACTCGCCACCGAGGTCACCTTGCTGGAGAAGCGCCTCGAGGGCGGATCGGTCAGTCCCGACGACGCCAGCAAGGCCGTGGAGACCGTGCGCCAGCAGATCACGGGTGCGGCCGCGCTCGGTGATCTGGACTCGCTGGGTGCCCGACTCGACGCGCTCACGCCCGCCATCGACAAGGCGCGCGAGGAGCGCAAGGCCGAGCGCGCCGCGAAGACCGCCGAGGCAGAGGTCGCCAAGCAACGCATCGTGACCGAGGCCGAGAAGATCGCCGAGTCCCAGGACTGGAAGAACGGCGCTGACCGGTTGCGTGAGCTGCTCGATGAGTGGAAGGCCCTCCCCCGGCTGAGCAAGTCCGCTGACGACGCCCTGTGGCACCGGTTCAGCTCGGCCCGCACCACCCACACACGGCGCCGCAAGGCGCACTTCGGTGAGGTGGCTGTCGCCCGGGAGGGTGCACAGAAGGTCAAGGAAAAGCTGATCGTGGAGGCCCAGGAACTCTCCTCGTCCACCGAGTGGGGCCCCACCGCCGGCAAGTACCGCGATCTGATGGCGCAGTGGAAGAAGGCCGGTTCTGCGCCCCGCAACGTCGAGGACAAGCTCTGGAAGAAGTTCCGAGCCGCGCAGGACGTGTTCTTCAGCGCTCGCGACGAGGCCAACAACGCCCTCGACGCCGAGTACTCGGTCAACGCCGACAAGAAGCAGGAGATCCTCCTCGACGCCGAGAAGCTGCTGCCGATCACCGATCCGGACGCGGCCCGCAAGGCGTGGCACGACATCGCCGATCGGTGGGAGGCCGCCGGCAAGGTCCCCCGTGATCGCATGGCCGAGCTCGAGGCCCGGATCCGCAAGGTCGAGGAGGCCATCCGCGAGGCCGGCGAGAAGAAGTGGAAGAGCACCGACCCGGAGAAGTCGGCGCGCGCCGACGACATGATCGGCAAGCTGGAGCGCGCCCTCGACGAGACCCGCGACAAGCTGACGGCCGCCGAGGCCAAGGGTGACGCCAAGAAGGTCAAGGACCTCCAGGCCGACATCGACTCCAAGCAGGCCTTCCTCGACATGGCCAAGAAGGCCCAGGCCGACTTCAGCTGACCCTCGCGAGTCACTCCGGTCCCCCTCGCGAGTCACTCCGGTCCCTCTCGCGAGTCATTGCGGTCCCCCTCGCGAGTCACTCGGGCGCTGGGCTGTGGACAATCTGACGCACTGACGCAGCACCAGCGGTTCCATCGACCGCATGAATGTCCTGATCAACCACGGCCTCCCGTTCACCACCGCCGACGCCCGCGACATCGGATGGAATCGCAAGCGGCTCGACCACGAGGTTTCCACCCACCGGATTCGACGAGTTCTGCGCGGCGTCTACGTCGACGGATCCGTCGCCGACACCCGCGAGCATCGCGTGGCCTGCATCAGGCTCATCGCTCCCGACCACGCCGTGGCCTGCGACGAGACGGCCGCGTGGCTCCTGGGAGTCGACGCCTTCAAGCCATCGCAACAACATCTGCTGACACCATCGTTCGTGGTGCCGCACGGCGAGTCGCGGATGCGACGCTCGGAAGTGCAGTGCCGGCAGGCCAAGCTCAAGCCGGCGGACGTCGGCGACCTCGGCGGGATGCTCCTCACCACGCCGCTGCGCACCACGACGGACCTGATGCGCACGCTGTACCGGCCGTACGCACTGGCCGCGGCCGATGGCATGGCTCGCGCCGGGCTCGTGCATCCCGATCAGGTCACTCATGCCACCCACACGCTGAAGGGCTATCCCGGCATCCTGCAGGCGCGCGAGCTGTCCTTGCTGGTCGATCCCCTGGCTGCAAGCCCCGGCGAGTCCTGGCAACGGCTTCGGCTCATCGATGCCGGCATGCCGATGCCCACCAGCCAGTTCGAGGTGGTCGACGCCTTCGGACGGAGGCGGTACCTGGACCATGCGTATCCCGAGGTCCTGGTCGGAGTCGAGTTCGACGGTCGAGAGTTCCACACCGATCCGGCGCACGCGGCGCACGACGTGGAGCGCAGGAACTACCTGATCGAAGTCCTCGGGTGGCGCATCCTCGTCGCCCGGCGTGAGGACATCTTCGGTGTCGACACGACGTTCGAGCAGACCATCGGCCGGCTGCTCGGGATCCAGCCCCGGCTCCCTCGGCGCTGGGGCGACGGTCTGATCCGACGCGCAGGGTGACGGAGTGACTCGCCACCGGTGCCGCAGTGACTCGCGAGGGGGAACGCAGTGACTCGCGAGGGGGCTACTGGGTGAGGCGGTAGACGTCGAAGACGCCCTCGATGGTGCGGACGGCGGCGAGCACGTGGCCCAGGTGCTTGGAGTCGGCCATCTCGAAGGTGAACTTGCTCTTGGCGACGCGGTCGCGGCCCAGTGAGAGCGACGCCGACAGGATGTTGACGTGCTGGTCGGAGATGATCCGCGTGATGTCGGACAGCAGGCGGGGGCGGTCCAGCGCCTCGACCTGGATGGCGACGAGGAACGTGCTCTTGCCCGTGGGCGCCCACCGCACGGCGACGAGTCGTTCGGACTGCGTGCGCAGCGACGCCAGGTTGACGCAGTCGACCCGGTGCACCGAGACGCCGGCCGTGCGGGTGACGAAGCCTTGGATGTCGTCGCCGGGCACTGGTGTGCAGCAGCGGGCCAGCTTGACCAGGACGTCACCGTCGAGGCCGTCCACCAGCACGCCGGCATCGGTCGTGTGCCGTTTGCGACTCCTGCTGCCCCCACGCTCGAACGTCGTGGCCTCGGCGAGATCGTCGGCAGCACCTTCGCGGCCACCTGCCAGGTCGATGACCCGCTCGACGACGTTCTGCGGGCCGACGTTGTTCTCGCCGACTGCTGCGTAGAGGGCTGACACGTCGGCGAGCTGGAGCTCCTTGGCGACGGTCTCCAGGGTGTCGCGCTTGAACAGCCGGTGCAGCGGCAGCCCCTCCTTGCGCATCTGCTTGGCGATCAGGTTCTTGCCCAGCTCGATCGCTTCCTCGCGGCGCTCCTTGGTGAACCACTGCCGGATCTTGTTGCGGGCGCGCGGACTGGCGACGAAGTCGAGCCAGTCGCGGCTCGGTCCCGCATCGGCGGTCTTGGAGGTGAAGATCTCCACGACGTCGCCGGTGACCAGCTTGGACTCCAGGGACACCAGCCGGCCGTTGACCCGGGCACCGATGCAGGCGTGACCGACCTCGGTGTGGACGGCGTACGCGAAGTCGACCGGCGTGGACTTCTCGGGCAGCTGGATCAGGTCGCCCCGCGGCGTGTACGCGTAGACGCCGCGGCTGTTCATCTCAAAGCGCAGCGAGTCCAGGAAGTCGGCGGCGTCCGAGGTCTCGGACTGCCAGTCCAGCAGCTCGCGCAGCCACACCATGTCGGCCGGGTCCTGCCCCACGCCGTACTCGCCCGCTCCGTTCTTGCCGCCGGACCCCTTCTTGGCGTCGGCGCCAGCGGACTGATCCTCCTTGTACTTCCAGTGCGCCGCGACACCGTACTCGGCGCGCCGGTGCATGGCGCGGGTGCGGATCTGCAGCTCGACCGGCTTGCCCTGCGGGCCGATCACCGTGGTGTGCAGCGACTGGTACATGTTGAACTTCGGGACGCTGATGTAGTCCTTGAACCGGCCAGGGATGGGATTCCACCGGGCGTGCAGGACCCCGACCACGGCGTAGCAGTCGGCCAGCGAGTCGACCAGGATGCGCACGCCGACAAGGTCGAAGATGTCGGTGAAGTCACGGCCGCCGACCAGCATCTTCTGGTAGATCGAGTAGTAGTGCTTGGGTCGGCTGGAGACCTTGGCCTTGAGCTTG